>CAZYAC010000019.1:0-17878 GCA_964645475.1 uncultured Saprospiraceae bacterium
GAGGCATCCAATTGATTTGTGGTTTATAATCTTCGAAAGAAATACTTGGATTAAACCCTTCAGATCGAATGTCAGCATTTGGATCCACCAAGGCAGGCGTAGCAAATCCTCCATCTCCAAAAATTTGAGTCGGATTATTTACCAGCGTTCCTCCTTTATCATACCAGTCATCTCCCGAACGGAATGCTTTTACACCCACATTATTGTCATTAAGATATACCTTAAAATCATCACCAATAGTACCTGGTCGCTCATCACCAGGATTATTACTAAAATAATCTGATGCTCCTTGTATTTCGTACAATGAGTAAGGATCTTTTAATACCTTGGTATTCGCATCATAACGATCTACCCGTAATCCAACTCTGAAAGTGATATCGTTAAATGTAAATTTATCCTGAATATAACCTGCAAAATAGTTAGGTTGGAAAGCGGCAACTGGGAAGGTTCTTCGTCCGTCCGCATCTCTAGTTGTAAAGAAATCATCAAAAGTGACGGTATTTGACAATTTATTACCTAAGTAATCATACCCATAGTAGTCGGTTAATCCAGCATCAATTAAATCTAGCGCAGTGAACATATCTAAAGAGAGAACACCTGGATCTAATTCATCTATGTTAATGAATTGGTTTAGTGGAACTCCAGTGGCATCTCGCACTCTCTGATGGAAGAAACTCTGCGAATTATCGTCTAATAATAAATCACGCTGAACAATCGGTCCTAATAAATTTTCGGTTGGGAAAAAAGTATTGAAAGCGGAAGTAGTAAGATCCAGCTCTCCGAGATCTGTACCAAAATCAACTCCTAAAATATGGTCATTGGCTAAGTTACGTGCTAAATTCCAAAGTCCTCGTGGGTTTATATTATACCGGCTACTGAAACGCTGCTCGTACCAGAATCCAACCTCGATTGAGTGACGAGAATTATCTGATTTACCAGGCACTAAATCAAAAGAACTAGTCGCCGTAAAGGTGATTACATCATTTATACCTTTTCGATTTGTATTAAAAACTTGACCAACATTGGTAAATCTATTTCCCCAGATATTGGTGGCAGCTTCTAAAAACAGTCCATTCTGTGCTGGAAATTGTACTTCATCAGTTGCATCTACTGTTAGGTTATTATAATTAGCTAGCACCGGATTAATTTCGGTATTAGCTTCATAGCCAGTAAATACTTCTCGAAAATCTACGTGTCCATAAAGGTTAGGATCTCCTGGTGTCGCAACTTCTGTTCCGAATTCTGTCACTCCAACCACTGGAACATAATCCTGAAAAAACTTACCAATATAGCCGTAGTTAAAATAATTATCTCCGTGACGCTCATCCTCTAAGTTTTGTGTACCTCTTTCGAATCCACCTTGTAGTGTATAAAATGCATTTTGAATCAGAGATCCTTTGGTCTTTTCTGCTCCTTCTTCAGCGCCTCCCTGTCGTCCTAATTTATGACGAAACCGGAAATTACCTCTATAACGAGCAGTTTCATTGGTTGGATTATTGTGAGAATTAACAATTTGCCAAACAGGTCGTCCAGCAGCATTTCCTGGTGTAAATTTATCTCGGGTATCATTAAAGGTACCTGTAAATGTAATATCAATATTGTCAGATAAACGGGCGTCTATTTTAGCCGTTACGTCAATTACTTGATTTTCTTCGTTAGGTCGGTAACCTAGTACATCTACATTCTCGTCAGTTAAGTTCGTTGCTGAAGCAATGATTGGTAAAATAGGACGACCAAAGGGGCCAATAATGGGGGTGCCAGTATTATCAAATACAATGGGATTTTCCTGTAACTCCGCTAATGTTTCGTCATTTACTCGATAGATTGGCGTAGCTGGTGGGTCATCATCTTTTTGGTGACGGTATCGTCCTGAAAATCTAAATCCAATGATGGATTCTTCTACTCCGTTTTCACTTTTTTTCTTAAGGATTGGACCACTCACATTGGCAGTGACTAGATTATAACCAAAATTATCTAAGTATTCGGAGGTTTCTAATTCTAAGTTTCCTCCAAATTGAGAAGAAGGGCCTTTCGTAGTAATAGAAATAATACCTCCGGTAACGTCTCCATATTTGGCCGCAATACCTCCCGTGATCACTTGTAATTGTTCAATTTCTGATTCCGGGATCAACGCACCTCGAACTCGAATACCATCTATATAGTAATCAACCGCATCTGCTCGCGACCCTCTCACGGTTACATCATCTCCTTCATCAACTTGGGAAAGTCCAGCCGCGGTAGAAGCTAAAGCCGAGATGTTTTTGGTAGGTAAATTTCTAATTTCTTTACTGGTGATCGTCTGACCAGAAGTTGTATTATCCTTATCGATCAGCGGAACTCTAAATTCTTTTACAATCACCTCTCCAAGAACAATTCCGCCGTCTCCTCCCATTTCTACAGGAAGACTGGTCGTTTGTCCAGCCTTGGCAACCACCCCGTTGATCTGAACCTCATCCAAACCAAGATAAGTAATAGTAACATCGTAGGTGCCCGGATCGAGATTGACCTTATAATTACCATCAAAATCAGTTGAGACTCCGGTAATAAAATTACCATTCTTCTTAAAGACAAGATTTGCTCCAATCAGCTCAGCGTTATTGTCATTTTTATCTGTGACCTTTCCGGCAATCGCCGTTTGGCCAATAGCAATAGAAGCAAAGAGTAGCAATGAAAAAATAAGTAGTAGATTACGCATCATAAACGTGTTTTTTATTGGGTGGGTAAAGCGCTTTGATAACGCCTTTTTGCACCTAAAATTGATGATATTATAAATTATATTGATTTTCAGAAAATATTAGCATGCAATGTTAAGGAATTTAAGAGGTATTTTCAAAAGAATTTTAAATTCCTGTCTCAAAATTGTCACATTCATTTCTATTTTCTGTCGTTTTGGTTGCCTTATATTTTTTGTTCTGAAACAATATTAAAGAGAATATTTAATATAATTAGAACTAATTCGGAGGATAAGTCAGGTTTCTGATTTATTCAAAAATATAAAGCTATAGAAAATCTGAATTTGTTGGTATTACTATAAAACGTTATTAATCCTTTAACGCTGCCTTGATCTTTCTTAATAAAGTCGCTGCTAGTCTTTCTTTTGATTCTACGGTCCAGCCAGCAACATGAGGAGATAATATGACTTGTGGGTACTCATATAGTTTTTGGTACATTCCATCTTCTTCAGAAGTAAAGGTTTTTGTCTTTTCATTTTCAAATACATCTAAACAAGCACCTGTTATTTTTCCCGTTTCTAGTCCCGCTAATAAAGCTTCTGTATCTACACAGGTTCCTCGCGACGTATTGATTAGCAGAAACGGACGTGCTACCCGATCGATAAATTCAGCATCTACAAAATGTTTAGTCTCTTCTGTGAGTGGTAAATGCAAACTGATTATGTCAGCATCCTGAATTATATTTTCTAGTCCAGTTTCTTCGACATACGACAATTGGGCGGCATAATCTTTTTTATATTTATCATATGCTAAAATTTTTACCCCCATTCCACTCATTTTAGCAGCAAAGCTATTCCCAGTATGACCAAATCCAATAATTCCAATAGTTTTATTAATTATTTCAAATCCACGGTTGGCCTCTCTTCTCCAGACTTTTTCTTTTACTTCATTATCACTGCGTACTAGGTTGTTAGCATGGGCAAGCAACATCCCCAAAGCGTGTTCGCCTACGGCATTGCAATTTCCTTCGGGTGCGCTATGAACAGCCACTCCTTTTTCAGCAGCATACACCTGATCTACGATTTCCATTCCTGAACCTAGTCGAGCCACAAACGCTAGTAAAGGTGCCTTGTCAAACATCTCCCGATCCATGGTTATTTTGCTATTAATAATGATTCCGCTATAAGGAGCGATCCGCTGTCCTACTTCAGCCAATGAAATCTTAGGATGGTAATCACACGTAAACCCCATCTCCTCTAAACCTTCCTGCAATAAAGGATGTACCCCATCGGTAATCAAAACTTTCTTCATTTATATTAACATTTATTCGTAATAAAAATTAAAAGATTGAACAATTTTATCCGCTTATAGAGACTTAAGCAGGCTTGTTCAAATTCTCTCTGCAAAAATACGATCTAGTTTTAGGATTTAATGGTTTATCTCTAGTATCTTTGTGCGAATTATCGAATCATCGTCAAGTCAATTAAATTTCTCCATAATGCCTAGAAATACTTCCATCAAATCTGTCCTGATCATCGGGAGCGGACCTATTATTATTGGACAAGCTTGTGAATTTGATTATTCCGGTTCACAAGCGGCTCGTTCACTCCGTGAAGAAGGAATCGAAGTCAGTCTGATTAATTCTAATCCTGCTACGATTATGACCGACCCTGTCATGGCCGATCATATTTATTTGCAACCCCTTACAGTGGAAAGTATTATTAAAATATTAGAGGAACAACAAATTGATGCTGTTCTTCCGACTATGGGTGGACAAACAGCACTTAATCTAGCCATTGAGGCTGGTAAGCAAGGGGTTTGGAAAAAGTATAATGTTCGTATGATAGGAGTAGATCTCGATGCGATCGAATTGGCGGAGAATAGAGAAGCTTTCAAAAATCATTGTACAAGCCTAAACCTTGGATCTGCTCCTTCCATGATCGCCAACTCCTTTTTGGAAGGCAAGGAAGCTGCACAAGAAATAGGCTTCCCACTTGTGATAAGACCCTCTTACACACTCGGTGGCACAGGCGGAGGTTTTGTTATGACGTCAGAAGAATTTGATGAAGCACTTAGAAGAGGATTGAATGCTTCACCAACGCATGAAGTATTGATCGACAAGGCCGTTTTGGGATGGAAAGAATTCGAGCTAGAGTTGCTTAGGGACAATAACGACAATGTGGTAATTATTTGTACAGTAGAAAATTTGGACCCTATGGGAATCCACACAGGTGATAGTATTACAGTGGCACCTGCTATGACCCTGTCAGACACTGCCTATCAGAAGATGAGATCTCAAGCGATTACTTTAATGCGCTCCATGGGAAATTTTGCCGGAGGATGTAATGTCCAATTTGCACAAAACCCAGAAACAGAAGAGTTGATCGTTATTGAGATCAACCCTCGTGTATCACGTTCTTCCGCTTTGGCAAGTAAGGCAACGGGGTATCCGATTGCAAAAGTTGCTGCCAAATTAGCGATTGGTTACAACCTTGATGAATTAAAAAATCAGATTACTGAAACAACTTCTGCCATGTTCGAGCCTACGCTCGATTATGTAATCGTAAAAATGCCTCGCTGGAATTTTGCTAAATTCCACGGCGCGGATCATACGCTCGGTCTGCAAATGAAGTCGGTAGGAGAAGTGATGGCAATTGGCCGTAATTTTTTAGAAGCACTACAAAAAGCTTGTCAATCGCAAGAAAATAATCGTAACGGACTCGGCGCGGATAAAAAAGAATGGATTAGAACTTCTGATATTTTAAAACGTCTAGAACAAGCCAGCGACGACCGAATTTATCGTTTGAAAGATGCGCTCCGATTAGGTGTTCCTAGCAAAACCGTACAAAAGTTAACGCGTATTGATCCTTGGTTTATCAAACAAATCAAGCGACTGGTGGTGATGGAAGAAAAGCTGATTCGTTATAATGTGGCAGAGGATATTCCAAAAGAATTTTTCCGCGAACTAAAAGAGGTTGGTTATTCTGATGCACAAATTGCATGGACTTTAAGAATCAAAGAAATCGAGGTTACCCGACAACGAAAAAAATTGGGGATCATGAGAAGCTATAAAATTGTCGATACTTGTGCCGCAGAATTTGAAGCACAAACGCCTTACTTCTACTCTACTTTCGACGGAGAAAACGAAAGTATTCCCAGCGATAAGAAAAAAATAATTGTCTTGGGCTCTGGTCCTAATAGAATCGGACAAGGTATCGAATTTGATTATTGTTGTGTTCATGGGCTCATGGCCATCCGAGAGGCTGGGTATGAATCCATCATGATCAACTGTAATCCAGAAACCGTTTCTACTGATTTTGACATTGCGGATAAACTTTATTTTGAACCCGTTTTCTGGGAACATATTCAGGAAATTATTGAACTGGAAAAACCGGAAGGAGTGATCGTACAGTTGGGTGGTCAGACAGCTTTAAAACTCGCTGAATTATTTAATAAGAATAATATTAAAATTTTCGGAACGGATTACAAATCTATGGATCTCGCTGAAGATCGCGGTGCTTTTTCAGATTTATTAAAAGACCTCAACATTCCGTATCCAAAATATGGCGCTGCCAAAGATGCAGACGAAGCACTAGATATTGCCCACCGGGTAACCTATCCAGTACTGGTTAGACCTAGTTATGTGCTTGGTGGGCAACGAATGCGTATCGTCATTAATGACGACGAATTAGAGCGCCACGTTTTAAGTATCTTTAAACACCTTCCAGATAATAAAGTATTAATTGATCAGTTTCTCGAAAGAGCAAAAGAAGCTGAAATTGATGCGATCTGTGATGGAGATGATGTGCACATCATGGGTATCATGGAACACATCGAACCAGCCGGAATTCACTCAGGTGATAGTTCTGCCATGCTACCGACTTATAGCCTTTCAGATGAAGTGCTAGATAAAATGAAAGAATACACAAAAAAATTAGCCATTGCACTCAAAATCAAAGGTTTGATTAATATTCAATTTGCGATTAAAGATGATGAAGTCTACGTAATTGAAGCTAATCCACGGGCCTCTCGTACCACCCCTTTCATTGCCAAGGCTTATGAAGTACCTTACTTAAATATTGCGACACAAGTAATGATTGGTTCGGCGAAATTGAAGGATTTTGAAATCATTAAAAAACTAAAAGGCTACGCTATTAAGGTACCTGTCTTTTCTTTCAATAAATTTCCTAACGTAGATAAAAACCTCGGACCAGAAATGAAATCTACGGGAGAGGCAATCCGTTTTATTGATGATTTAGAAGATCCTTTTTTCAGAAAACTTGATCAAGAGCGATCGATGTTTTTAACACGTTAAGAAATTATTTCTGTTCTTGACGCGTTAGGGAGTACAATATTTTTATACCTGTCCGATTTGACAGGTAAAACTTCTAAAAAATAATATCATGAAAACAAAAAGTCAAATTGTCAAAGACTGGCTTCCCCGCTATACAGGAACCGAGTTAAAAGATTTTGGTAAATATATTATCTTAGTCAACTTTAGCCACTACGTCAAACTTTTTGCGAAGTGGAACAAGGTTTCCATCAAGGGAGAAGATCGCTCCATGATCAGTGCCACCTCAGGTAACATTACAATTATTAATTTTGGAATGGGTAGTCCCAACGCCGGAACGATCATTGATCTGCTGACAGCGATCAAGCCAAAGGGTTGTATTTTTTTAGGAAAATGTGGTGGTATAAAAACTAAGAAAAATAAAATCGGCGATCTAATTTTACCCATCGCAGCGATCAGAGGAGAAGGAACTTCTAACGATTATTTACCACCAGAAGTGCCTGCCTTACCTGCCTTTGCCATGCAGAAAGTAATCTCTGCCAGTATTCGAGACCGCGACCGAGATTATTGGACAGGGACTGTTTATACAACCAATAAAAGGGTTTGGGAACACCGTAAGGATTTTAAAAAATATCTAAAATCACTACGACCTATCGCCATAGATATGGAAACAGCTACTTTATTTATTGCTGCTTTTAAAAATTACATTCCTCTTGGTGCACTCTTATTGGTTTCGGATATGCCGATGGTTCCGGAAGGTGTAAAAACAGAAAGAAGTGATAAAGAGGTTACCAAAGATTTTGCGGAAACGCATCTTAAGATTGGAATCAGTGCACTAGAAAAACTAAGCAATCACGATCAAACGGTCAAACATCTTAAATTCTAATTCTAACCTAATGCTCTTAGACGTTTGCGAATAGCAGGAACGGTACTTGATTTGAAATTCAATTCTTCCTCCTGTTCGCGCATATTGACTTTCGTGGTTTTTCCAGCAAAGTAATACGTCCCTTCTTTAATACCAATTCCAACGATATTAATTTCTTCATCAATTGGTAGTCCAGTAATGACAAACTGATTCTTTTCTCTAACTACAGGCATACAGGTGCCGTAGTTTTCTAGGATGACCATTACAAAAATATCTGCTTCTGTTTCTTCTGTGATTTTTAACGTCGTTTTAGAAGTATTGATACTGGCCTCCGGTAAGCTTCTGGCACAGTTGATCCATCCTAAGCGGGAGGTACTAATTTCTGAGGGAGGGTTTGTAGTTGAAACAGCTACTTTTTTTTCTTTTGAGAAGAAACCAAATCCTGAATTTGGTTTTTCAGCTAGATCTGATCCATAAACAAACTTACTGTACTTATCTTTAATCCAAGGACGACCTTTTTGATCTGGATGGGTACCTCGGTAAATCTGTCGCTCCTCCCATTGATCTCTGAGATTAGCGGGGAGTTCAATTTTTATTGAATAGTTAGTTTGAATATCCACATATTCATCATCACAGGTAGCGTTGATGTAGACCGCATAAACAATATCCAATAATTCTGTTCCAGATTCTGTGGTTAGGTTATCCAGAATGATATCTCGCTTATTGGTAATTTCTTTCAATTCTACTTCTACTTTTCCCGTAATCGGAATACCGTTCATAAAGGTAAGCGTATCAGCCGGTAATATAACTACCGTTCCTCGTTTACCTCGTAAAACATTCCGTTCAAAGGGATAAATTGTAAACCGTTGAGTTGGTACAGCAAATTCTTCTGGTAAGGTAGCAGTCATTATATAGTGTTCAAGACAACTTCAATTGAATCTAATTCTTTTCTATTAAAATATGCTTTAAAAAATCAGGCAATCTTTGAAGTATTATTTTTATTCGTTTCTTTTCTTTGGATTAATTGTAGTTCTACCTGAGCTGCTTCAAAACCTAGCTCTTGAAATAATTCGGCATCCGGATTTTGAAGTGGCAAATGTAGAGAAATATTTCCTTTCAGCTTACTGATCGTATTAGCTAGTAATTTTCGACCAATACCTACATTTCGGTGCTCTTTATGTGTAGCAAAATAACTAATAATGTGACCAGGACCAAAACGTTCCATTCCGGTATGATTGACTACCACTACAGCAATGAGTTCATTGTCGTCGCTCATCGTCATAATAAATCCTCCAAAGGAAGGAATGTCTTTGACCGCTGCTTCTAATGATGCAGTTATTTTTGTTTGTTGTAAATTTCCAACTTCTTGATTTTTCATCAAAAAACGGGAAATAATATTTTTCTCAAAAGGGGTGATCTTTGTAAAAGGATCATAGATAGTTTGCTTTACCATACTACTGTTTTTTAGTCTGTTTGTTGAATTAGCGTGTGTGCAGTCACTAATTTTAGGGTCGTAAACATGAATAACCGAACAAGAAAAAGTTCGATTAAGTAGATTGTAGGTAGGCCGGAAGCCGGAAAACGACACTATCAAAAGTATATTTATGACGAATGTCCGGCTCCAAAGTATACAAAAATAATATATTTTTATGATTATAAAAATTTATTATCTGTTTTCATTTCTTTCAACTCCATCATAATCAGTCTGTTATGCGTAAAATCATACTTGTTTATTTTTTAACATTTTATTTTTTTTCCCTCCTATCTGCACTAAATACAAGCGTTTCGACAGAAAAAAATTCGTCAATTTTAATGGAATAAGTCGCATCTGGAACTAATCATCTTGATTTTATTATCATTTTAAATAATCAAGCAGATCTTAGTGCCGCCACTACCAAGGGCCAGTCCTTGTGGATGGGAGTATGCGTATGAAACCAGATAATTACATTTTGATTTGGGTGAGATAACAGGTCATACCTCCGTAGAAATCTTTAATGCAACGGGGCAATTAATCCTAAAATCTAAGTTTGAAGGTGCCGGTATTCATGATCTGAATTTGTCAGATATGAGTAATGGTATTTATTTTTATCATTTAAAAAACGGTGAACACGTGATGCGTGGGAAGGTCGTGAAGGGCTAAAATAAAAAATTAATTCACTCGACAACAAGCTGGTTTTTTACCCGCCAAGATTGCTAGTATATTATTAGCGGCTACCATCGCCATTTTTTCTCTAGTTGCTAGAGATGCACTCGCAATATGGGGAAGGATGACAGTATTTTTTAGGTCAAAAAATCTAGGATTGATATTGGGTTCATTTTCAAAAACATCTAAACCTGCTCCCGCAATTTTATTATTTTCTAACGCATCTAACAAAGCTTCTTCATCAATGGTACCTCCTCGACTAGTATTAATAAAAAAGGCAGATTGTTTCATCTTTTGAAGAGCCGCCTCGTCAATCAGGTGGTGTGTATCTCGATTATAAGCAACGTTTATAGATAGGAAATCTGCCTGACGAAGCACTTCATTAAATTTCACGTAACGAAGACCTAATTGTTTTTCTTCCCGAACCGTCAGTCGAGTACGATTCCAATAGATTACGTTCATATTAAAACCACGCGCCCGCTTGGTAAGCGCTTTACCGATCCGCCCCATACCGATAATACCCAAGGTGCTTCCGTGAATATCCGTCCCCATAAATTGCATAGGACTCCAACCTTTCCAGTTTCCGCTTCGCAATAGATCACCTGCTTCTAGTACCCTTCTAGCCGTCATCATCATCAAACCAAAGGTCATATCTGCAGTCGTTTCAGTGAGTACATCTGGGGTATGGGTAACGATAATTTTACGTTGTGTGGCTGCGTCAACATCAATATTATTATAGCCTACAGCGTAATTACTTATTACTTTTAATTTAGGTGCCCCATCCATCAAAGCAGGAGAAATAATATCCGTTAACAAACATAGCAAACCATCTTTGTCTTTTACCTCTTCCTTTAATTCCTCCGGTGTCATCACTCGGTCGTAAGGGAAAATTTCTAGATCAACACTTTCTTCTAATTTTTCAATGGCCACTTCAGGAAGTTGACGAGTCAATAAAACTTTAGGACGATTTGTAGCCATAGGTTATTTAAATTTTGAGGGTTGGATGTATTATTTTCTTGATCTACTTCCGCAGATTTGATACTATCATCTGAACAATTTTATTTCTCTTTAGGTTGTAAGGATTTTTATTTTTTTTATAAAAAAAAGGGACAACTTCATTTACTTGAAGTCATCCCTTTTTCGTTAAATTTCTATCTTTATCACCATCGAATTATTTTCTCAATCCATTCGTCTTGATTAGATTTTATTTTTAGCATATAAATTCCTGGTAGTATAGTACTAAGGTTTATTTTCAGCTCATCGTTTTCTTTAAAATAGGTTGGTCGTAAAACTTTACCTGCCAAATCGTAGATTTCCCACGATAAACTTTCATCATTCAG
Organism: uncultured Saprospiraceae bacterium; assembly: GCA_964645475.1. Taxonomy (GTDB): domain Bacteria; phylum Bacteroidota; class Bacteroidia; order Chitinophagales; family Saprospiraceae; genus JALZUU01. The sequence continues at coordinate 11,312 of CAZYAC010000019.1, forward strand.
TGCGCTTCCTTTTACACTCAACACTGTTTTTACTGGATTAGGATAAACAGCCAACTGCTTTTCTTCTAGTACTTCGACGTTTCTAATTTCACTATATGAGAAAAGTCCATCCTGATCCCATTGTTTTAAACGATAATAATAAGTCCCAGAAGATGGCAGTATATCTAAAAATTGATACTGCTCTTGCGTAATACTATTACCCCTTGCAGACAGCGCTCCCACCTTTTCCCATTGTCGCAAATTGGAAGTTCTTTCTATATCAAAATGACTGGTATTTTGTTCGCTAGCAGTTGTCCACTTTAAGGCTACCTGATTTTTCTCAACTAATTTAGCGCTAAAAGACTCCCATGTTACGGGTAGCGCAATCAGTGTATTCATGATACCTGCTAAACTTCGTATATAAGCTGCCTGATAATAAATGGCTGGTTCAGTAATCTCCCAAGATGCCTGCGAAGATTCAGTATTCCAATCCAAATAACTTTTTTGTGGTGGTTGATTATAAGGTGGTGTCAGCGAAGTATCTTCATCATAGTTTTGATTTGGTCCTCCACTGATGTAACCGGGTGCAGGACCAAACGGAGAATTAAGCGCATGATCATAATCGGTTCCATCAGCAAACCAACCGTGATAAATTTCATTGATACTACGCTCGGCTCCATAAGCGTACATGTTCGATAAATAAACCAATCCCATTGGATTCACTCCATGAAAATAATGAATCTGTTCAGCAGCCTTTTGTGCATACGAAGTTGTGTTCGTGGGAAGTAATTCATATTTATTATAAATCAAATTCAGGTTCGCCAGGTTGGCTTTTGGCTTATTGCTTCCCCAATGATATGTCCAGTCCGGAGCAAAGGCACGATATAAATCAGCATCGTCAAATCCAAAATAATTATTCCAATTATTCTGAGCTGCTGTCGTCGCATTATTAATAATGATGTTCGCTGTAACTGCATCGGAGCTAGGCCGTACGGCATAACGCAACAACGCATCAATCTTTATCGTGTTATAATTATCCCAGAGATCACCTCCAATCGGTGGAGCGTCATTGAGATTCGCAATTAGATAATTTTCGTAGGCCACAGACCCAGTCAATAAATACAGATAGATGGCTGCCGTGATGGCTTCCCCTCTTTGTTCAGCAGTATTCCGATCGGCGTCTCCAGATTTAATCGTCCCATCATCGCAGTTTTCGTCTAGGTTGTTATTATTTAAAAATGGTAAAACATGGGTCCATGCTTGTTCAGCTTTATTCCGCAAATTCTCTGCATAGCCAGACAACGAACTGATGTTTTGGAAAACCAGCGCAGCGTGCGCAAACATAGAAGCAACAGCAATGCTCGCCGAGGTACAGACTGGACCATAGTAACGTGGATCTGTATTGAGACTCGGTGGACTATTGGCATTATCGCCATAATCAATACTACCCATTTTGATATGTACCGAACCATCTGCATTGGTCATTTTTTCTAAAAATTCCAATTCCCATTTTACTTCATCTAAAATATCAGGTATACCATTACCAGATTCTGGGATATTCCAATTATCACCAAATATATTGCTGTTTTCTTCATAAGTAGATAACAAATCATGAATAGGTTCTACCGCAAAAGTCACGTATTTATTGTAGTCTCCCGCATCAAACCATCCACCAGACATATCACGATACGCCGCCGGATTATTAGGATCAGCTAGATTGCGAGCTTGTTCGTCTTGAGAGAAAGAAGCATTATCACTCCAGTTACTTCCTGTATAGGCTTCTAGTTTAGCTATTCCACAACGGTTGTAAAAAAACATTCTTCCGGCAGCTTTGAGTAGCTCATCATATACGCCAGTGCCAATTGTAAATTCTGCGGAACGCTCGTCGTTGATGGCATCGTATACGTAGTAATTTCCTGACGTACTAACGCTCGAAAAATCGAACCACCACCCGCGGTCACCGGATTGGGTATGGGTGGCTCCATCATTCCATAACGTAGGTGCTCCAGAAAAAACAGTCCCATTAGAATCCGCATTCTTCAATTCTAAAATAGCGGGTGCCTGATAACTTTCCGCTGCGTTAAACCCAATTTGGGGATCCACCAACACTGCTACTTTTTGGGTATTGGGTAAATAGCCAAACTGATCAACTTGAATGTAAGGACTCGGTCTTTGGCTGTATAATTGAAAAATACTAGCACTGAATGAAAACAGTATCGTAATAATAAATCGCATCTCTAGCTATTTTTGGAGTTTTATAAATAGAAGTCGTTTATAAAACGAGCAAGAAATGAGACACCCTACTTTTCGGAATAAAAAAGTGTGATTACCACCAATCGGGTAATCACACTTTTTGAGTTAAAATCAAAAATAAACACGTTTTAGTTCATCGTTACCTTTTGAGTAATCACGGTTCCGTCTATTTTCAATCGAATCCAGTAAGTTCCTTTCGCCTGATTTCTTAGGTCAATTTGATAGGTATGATTCGTGAAGGACTGTTCGCTAATTCGATAAACTTCTTGCCCAATGGTATTGAATACACTTAGCTGAACCGTTGCGTTTTGTTCCATCTCCAGTGCTACTTGAAAGAATCCGACATTTGGATTAGGGCTTACGGTCAACGCCGTCAAGCCTTCAATGTCCTCTACTCCAACCAAGTTATCCACCGTATAGGTATCGCTAAAAATACAACCGTTCCCATCCGTGATTTCTACGGTATAATCTCCCGCGGGCAGGCCGGTAATATCTTCTGTATCTGCACCATTGGACCAGACAAAAGTAAAAGGATCACTTCCACCACTGACGGTTATATCAATAGCTCCTGTACTGTTTCCTTCTGTGTCATCTGTAATTTCGGCGATCGCCGCGTAGCCCATACAAGCATTGATGACTTCATAAGTTTCGGAGTAAGCACATCCGTTGGTTCCAGTAACGGTCACGCTGTAAGTTCCGGGAATAAGGTTTGTTAAATCTTCGGTGTCTGCACCATTAGACCATTGATAAGTGTAGAAATCATTGCCTGTTACCGTCAGATCAATGCTGCCTGGATCATTGTTAATTAGATTGGTTACAACACCTTCAATGGTTGGAGCTTGACAATTTCTAACCACTACGTTATCCAATGAAATGTCTGCCGTAAAGACAGGGGTTCCATTATTGCTAATATCACCAGAGATTGATACTTCTACAATAGATCCAATAAAATTATTGAGAGAAAGAGAACGAGATTCCCACGCTTGGGCTTCATTGCCTTGCTGTTGTCCAGATAGAATATCAATAACCGATTCGTTACCTGCTTGATCCTTTACTCTTACTACCAAATTACCAATGGCTCCACCAAACATGTGATAATCAAATCCAAACTGTACATCTTCTGCACCGATCAGGTTAATACATTCTGTGCTTAGGATTCCTTCATCGCTTACAAGCGCCCCAGAAGTTTCCATGTAAACATAATTACCACTTCCTCCCGAACCAGTCGCCGGGCCGGTCCCCGTAGAGGCGGTTGGTCCTGTAGCTACTTCAAAAGGTAGAGAACCTTCATTGAATAAGAGAGGGAATTCAATCGCACCGATGTCTAGTCCTTCAAAATCCATTGCGAAATCAGGCCCAACGGTTTGTTTGTTGGCAACAAGTTTAGAAGATAAATCATTAGAATTATTGATATCTCCATCCAGTGCCGTACGCACACCTATTTGATAAGTTCCTCCCACTGAGAGATCTATCGTTGCGGTAAAAGTATGACCGATCGTACTTCCACCCGGTAATGGACCAGGAATGGTTTCCGTTGCTACTACCGTTCCATTCACCAAAACTTCTACTGGTATATTAGATACCGGATCACTACCTAGGTTGGTCACATCGAAAGTAACGATTTCAGCATTGGTCAAACCACAACCAGATACGGGGGAAGAAAACGCCTGCGTAGCTAGATCAGAATCAGCAGTTGGATCAAAGGCTAGTTCGTAACCAAATAAACGATCAGGAGTAGCCTGATTAATTCCTCCTAAGATCAGCGTTCCATCGTCATCCCAATTATTGGTAATAAACATACCACCTGCCAATGCTCCGTCCGTATTCAAATCTTGATTCACATCTCTTCCTACTCCAGTTGGCGTTCCCATATTAAGGTCAATCTGAGAGATTAAGGAATTGGAAGGGTCTCCCGCTTGGTGAAAAACCCAGAGGTAAGGACCGCCAGCACTAATATCATCAAAAGCTGCTCCGTACATTCCACCGAGGGTATGAGTAGTCGTAGGGGTCGTTGATAATACAGCTCCGGTAGTACTAATCGAATAGATAGGGGTATTAAAATTCCCTACCCAAAAACCGCCATTACCACTATCCAGATTGGCATCGTAAGTAATAAACCGAATTGGATCAGGTGAACTGGTAATAATAGAATTCGTCACGGTCTTTGTTGCCGGATCAATTGTATGAATCGAAGTAGTATTATTGGCAGCCCAAATACTTGTCCCATCCCAAGTCATGGCACGAACAAAACCGGAGTTTATGTCAAATAATTCAGGTAACGCAAAATTTTCTACAAAGCTACCATCATTGGCCAATACCACGATGGTATCTTCATTCCAGTTGGAAATCCAGAAAAAAGAGTCAACGTGCACGACGCCCGCCAATGCTCCCTGTCCACTATCAGTAGTCGCATCGAAATCAAATAATAAATCCCATTGTGCCTCCGAACTAAGATTGGACGCAGGTACTGGTCCAGTTGGTCCAGCAGGAGCTTGTTCTGATTGAGCGGTCAGGATACTGGCGCTGAATATCATAAACAATACAAACAAATAAAATTGGTGTGTAGATTTATTTTTCATGTAAATATTTTTTTGAAGTTCTTGAAATATGGTGTTCTAAAAAAAAATCTAGTGAAGATTAGATGTGTAAGATAGGGAATGGTTTTTACTTTTAAATATCTTTTTTAAAAAATAGTAACCTTAACTGCAAAATTCACAAAATAAAAAAGCCTCCTCCCGGCGGGGAGGAGGCAAATTCCAAGGAACTGATTTCAATAAATTAGTCCCAGAACAGCATCTTTGACAAAGGATAAATTTGGTTAGGACCTTTGTCTTATTTTGAAAAGTGGAAGTGACCAGATTCCTGATCACTTCCCTGATACACTTATCAAATTAAAATAATATCGTATGGGGTTATGACTCGTATGTCATCTGCAATACGGATTGTTCCGATCTGGTTTTATAACACGCAATCATTTCTGATACTTTATGAAGTTGTTCAAAAAAAGTACAGAACAATTAACAAATATCAATTTTCTAAGAAATAGTTGTTACCAATTTGCGGTGAATACTGCGCAATTAGCAAAGTCGGTTAGTGGGATGACAAGGCCGATCCTAAAGGAAATAGAATAGACTATTTCCAAATTTTTAAGATCTTTCTTACATCGGTTGGGATGGAAAACATCCTGATAAAAGGATGCCTTCTTCGTTTATACCTATTAAAGTTGATAAGGTTTCAGAATAATATTCAAAAACAACAAAAATTAACATTTGTCTAGCAAATGGATGGTCTTCCTTTTCTTCAGAATTTCAAAAGATTTGTTTTAAATGAAACAAAAAGTTTCAAATTTACTTGAATTATAACATTTTTTGTTTTATGTTTGTGGTGCGCACCTTGAAGTTCTTCAATAGACTTTACACTAAAATAGTTTTATGACCTAGCATAAAGTCTACTTTTATCGGGATGCTTCAGCATTCTACAGAAACTAAATATTATGAGTAAAACAACAATTTTCGTCGGACCTTTAAAACATCGGATCATCATGAAATCTATCCTCACCAAAAAATGGATCAGCCAGCACTCCTTTAAAATTATCTTACTAGGCATATTCATTTTATTATTACAACAAAAAAATCTAAACCTAGAATTTAATCTGAGCAATCAACATCCCGTTGCAACTATGCAAACACCTACCGAAACCACCACTAATGAGGCGTCTTGGTTTAGTAAATTAAATCCAAGTCATCTCGCATCCCACCTAGCTGGTGGATTGGCCGAAAAAACGGAATCGATAACCATTAAACATTTGAAAGAACCCACAACGAATCAGATGGGGTATCAAGATAATTTGGCCAACACTTACAGCAACATGACTTATCGAGAATCTACTCCTAAAGCAGTTCCCACTCGAACTAAAGCGCAATTAAAAAAACTAAAAAAACAACGTGCCTACGTTGATCGTTTTGCCAATGTAGCACAAGTGGAAATGAAAAAATACGGCATTCCTGCTAGTATCAAATTAGCGCAGGGGTTGATTGAAACCAACGCAGGAGAAAGTCGTCTGTCAACTAAAAACAACAATCACTTCGGAATGAAATGCTTTTCTAAAAAATGTAAGAAAGGACATTGTAGTAATTTCACAGATGACAGTCACAAAGACTTTTTCAGAAAGTATAAAAGCGCTTGGGCTAGCTATCGATCACATAGCAAAATGCTTGTTAGCAATAAACGTTATCGCCATTTATTTAAACTGGCTCCTGTTGATTATCGAGCGTGGGCAAAGGGTTTATATAAGGCAGGATATGCTACGGACAAACGCTATGCAGAAAAATTAAT
>CAZYAC010000019.1:17978-28182 GCA_964645475.1 uncultured Saprospiraceae bacterium
AAGGGACGGAAGTGCTACGCTTTGGTCTAACTAAGTTTATCGGAGGTGGATTTCCGTAAATTGGGGTTGTAGTGCGTCGACTGCAGCCCCTCTTTTTTATTTTAAGCATACAGATCCTTAATTGAATTTTTCCGTTTTATCTTCAAAGTGTACGTCCTGATCTTTCTTTAAGTGGATTTGTATATTGATGACCAGTTCTTCTCCACCAGCTTGTAGTGCTGCGTCTTTAGCTCGCATAGCGATCTCCATTACTTCAGGAAGCGGACCTTCCAATAAGGTAGCAAAAGGTTGGACTTGGTATTTTATACCCGATGCTTGTATGACATGAATCGCCGCGTCGATGATAGGATATGCATCTGCAGTATTGACAGGAATAATTTGGAGAGAAAGGTTTACAGTCATCAGACTTTATTCAATTACTGAACGAATGGCACGTACCAAATCTTCCGAACGGGGTGCCATAATAAATTCTACCCGGCGATTTTCATTTTTACCTGAAGCGGTTTCATTAGAAGCACGAGGTTTGAATTCTCCCTGGGCACCAAGGGTTACCTGCGAAGGACTCAAGTCGTATTCTTCGGTCAGAATACGGACAATGGTAGCGGCCTGTTGAGCGCCAACATTCCAGTTATCCACGCTTGACTTACGAGCAGGCGGTGCGTTGTCTGTATGCCCAACGACAGTAAGATTCATTGTGGGATACCGGCTAAGTACCTCACTTATTTTTTCGAGCACTGTCAAAGCCAAATCATTAACCTTAGTCACACTCTTAGTCTTAAAAATCAGCTCATCTAATAATATCAATCGTACTTCTTCTAGTCCCGTTTCGATAAAATATTGCGCTTGTAAAATCGCTCCAATTTCCTGTCGGAGTTCACCAGCTAAAGTTCCCACTAATTTAGTGTGACGATCCATGGTCGTATTAACCTCACTGATCAAGCCTTGTAATCGTCTAATTTCTGCGTCTTTCTGCTGAAGATTTTGATTTAAATTCTGTTGAGTAGAACTAGATCGCGAACTAACATTTTCGATGGTTCCCTCCAATTGGGAAATCCGATCCTCTAATTCACCTCTCAACATCAGCAATACATTATTCTCTCCTTTGGCTTCCGCCAATTGCAAATTAAGGTTGGTGATAGACTCTTCGGCTCGTCTGATTTTGCTATCGCGCAGCGTGGTTTCTTGTTCCAGCAGTATTGTCGCTTTTTTAGCCTGCGTATCCAGTGCCAATAGATGTTTTTTATTGCTGATACATCCTGTCAATAAACAAATTACACCAACAAAAAGAATATTTTTTTTAAGTAGCATATACCTCATTTATTCTCCATCTTTTTTATCCGTCACTTGTTCTCCCCCATCTTTTTTCTTAATTTCCTTAGCCGCTTTTTCTACATCCTTCGTTGCCTTTTTTAGGGCTTCCAAATCTTTCTCCCGGTTTTTCTTTTCTGCTGCCTTTGGCTTTTTCGGTGCCGTACGTCCAGGCTTAGATGCCACTTTACCAGTCGATTTTTTTTCTGTTTTATCGAAGGATAATTTATCTTTATCGGCATTCACATAGATCGTATCACCCGCCTTGAATTCGCCACTTAGCAAATGTTTAGAGAGTTCATTGGTGACTTCCCGTTGTAGCACCCGCTTTAATGGACGTGCTCCAAACTGAGGGTCGTAGCCCATTTCGGCTAACACGTCTTGAGCCGCCTCGGTCAGTTCGAGTTTCATATCCTGCTGCTTAATCATCTTCTCTGTTTTTCGCAACAAGATCTTTAAAATTTTCTTGATTTCTTCACGCGACAATGGGAGGAACATGATTTGTTCATCGATTCTGTTTAGAAACTCGGGGCGTAAATTTTCTTTTAAAGCTTCAAAAACTTCATTCTTTGTGGTATCAATAATATCTGCACGATGTTCTTCTCCCAGTGCGTCAAGATCTTCGAAGTTTTCTAAAATCACTTCCGCTCCCATATTGGAAGTCATGATGATAATGGTATTTTTAAAATTCGCTACCCGACCCTTATTATCTGTCAAACGACCATCGTCCAATACCTGCAATAAAATATTAAAGGTATCCGGATGTGCTTTTTCAATTTCATCCAACAAAATAATAGAATAAGGTTTTTGTCGTACTGCTTGTGTAAGCTGTCCACCCTCATCGTATCCTACGTAGCCCGGAGGCGCACCCACCAGTCGGGAAACAGAATGACGTTCCTGAAATTCACTCATATCAATTCTAGTAATTGCTCGTTCATCGTCAAACAGTACTTCCGCTAATGCTTTGGCAAGTTCGGTTTTTCCTACTCCAGTTGGTCCCACAAAAATAAAAGACCCGATCGGACGATTAGCATCCTGCAGTCCTGCTCGACTACGACGGACCGCATCTGAAACAGCACGGACTGCTTCGTGCTGACCAATGAGTCGTTTACCAATTTCCTCTTCCAGTCTAAGCAGTTTATCTTTTTCACTCTGAATCATTTTTGAAACAGGAATTCCGGTAGAGCGAGCAACAACTTCTGCAATATCATTAGCGGTAACCTCTTCGTTGGTAAAGCGATTCTCTTCTGGTAATTTGCTCAGTTTTTCTTCCGCTACTTTTAGCATCGCTTCCTGTTCTTTGATTTTACCGTAACGAATTTTTGCTACTTCTTCAAAGTCAGATTCTCGCTCTGCTTTTTCCGCATCGTGTTCTAGTGTCTCGATGGTTTTCTTAATTCCCTGAATTGTATCGACCACTTCTTTTTCGTTTTTCCAACGAGCTGTAATGGATTCAAGTGACTCTCGTGCGTTGGCGATCTGTTCATTGATCTTAGCGAGTTTTTTCTTATCGCCTTCTCGCTTGATAGCTTCCCGTTCGATTTCTAGCTGACGGAATTTACGATCCTGCTCATCTATTTCATCCGGAACGGAATCTAATTCCATTCGTAGTTTTGCCGCAGCCTCATCAATCAGGTCGATCGCTTTATCTGGTAAGGAGCGATCTGCAATATAACGATGTGATAATTCCGCGGCTGCGATCAAGGCTTCATCCAGAATATCAATTTTATGATAAACTTCATAACGCTCTTGTAACCCTCGTAAGATAGAAATGGTATCTTCCACAGAAGGTTCTTCGATCAGCACTGTTTGAAAACGTCGAACCAATGCTTTGTCTTTTTCAAAATATTTTTGGTATTCATCTAACGTCGTTGCTCCAACAGTACGCAGTGTTCCTCGTGCCAATACGGGTTTGAGGATATTGGCTGCATCGACACCTCCTTGTCCGCCACCGGCGCCGATCAGGGTATGAATTTCGTCAATAAATAATACGATCTCTCCATTAGAATTTTCTACTTCTTTGATAATTCCTTTCAATCGTTCTTCAAACTCACCTTTGAACTTTGCACCCGCGATCATCGCAGAGATATCTAGTGTATAGATTTTTTTTGATTGTAAATTTTCGGGAACATCGTGTTTGACAATCCGCCAAGCAATGCCTTCTACAATCGCAGTTTTACCTACCCCCGGTTCGCCGATTAATAAAGGATTATTTTTTCTACGACGACTTAAGATATGGAGTACGCGACGAATTTCTTCATCTCGACCAATAATAGGATCCAATTCACCTGATTCAGCACGTTGGTTGAGGTTGATCGCAAATTTTTCTAGGGCGTTGTACTGCGTTTCAGAGTGTTGACTTTCGACTTTACGTCCTTTTCGCAATTCTTCAATGGCCGCACGCATTCCTTTGTCAGATGCGCCAAGTTTACGTAGGATTTCGCCTCCTTTTTCCTTTCCCTGAATAATCGCCAATAGGATCAGCTCAACGGAGATATATTCATCTCCAAATTCTTTCAACATCTTCTTAGCACGACTCATCGCTTTGTTGGCATTGTCGGTGAGATACTGTTTATCTGTTCCTTGTACTTTAGGATATTTTTTAATTTCCTCATCGAGCTGCGCATCGAGCATAGCAAGATTGACCTCCATTCTTTTTAGTAAAAAATTAGGAACATTTTCATCCGTCAACATAATACCCTTAATCAAGTGTACCGTATCTACAGATTGTTGGTCATAGCTACCTGCGATTTGCTGAGCTTTTAGGATAGAATCTTGGGATTTTATGGTGAAATTATCGTACGTCATGGCGTGTATTTTATTTGGGGTCGAAAATAAGCAATTTTAGGGTTTTTCTGTATTAAAACATTTCTTTATTGGTTAAGATGGGATAGATTGAAAGGTTAAAACCATAATAACCTTGAATTCCTTCTAATCTAAAATGGTTGTTGTTTGAAGAAGAGAAGAACAAACAAGCCCATCTGCTTGTGCAAATGGGCTTTAGTCTACATAAAAATGCTTATTACTTTTGAATAATGCTCAATTAAAATTCTTGGTCATATCTTCTATTATACTAAAAGCTACTTGACAATTTTTCTTTCACCCTCTGCTTTTTCTTCTTGGGTGGATTCAGCAAATAATTGATTCCTATCTGTACACTAATAGGTACGTAACGTTGATTAATTTCGTAATCTGGAACGGTGATAGAAGAGAGCGGAAATTTGATACGGGGCGCAATCATCCAGCTGAGTTGATTTGTAATTGGGCGACTATATTCGGTACTTAACCACAATCCAATACCCGCTTTACGCCGGTAAATGCTATCATAAAATGTTCTATTTTGTCTACGATTGACCTCTCTTATGGAAGCATTAGTGGTGAAGGCCTCCGTAAACATTTTTCCATTAAAAGAGAACGCAAGATTAAAATCCAATCCTCCATAAACTCGCCAATAATTTTTGCGATTACGCCAGGCCTTACCTATTCCAACCGGAACACTAAAGAATCGGTATTTGTTAGTATGCCGAACTTTCCTAGTAGTGGTAGTAGTGGTAGTCACTGGACCATTAATTGTTTCGATAATTTCCCCTTCCGCATTTTCTACTACAGCAACAGTACCAATGCTAATGTCGATTCTTTCATCCATGGTTTCATATCGAAATCTTTCCCGAAACTCTATGTATTCTAATCCACCGGATAAAACCAGTCCTTGTGGAGATTGAGCAATAAAGTTAGTTCCAATCGTAAAACCTCCGACACCGTTTTCGCTGTCTTTACGGAAATTGGTAAATATCTCATCTCGGTTTGAAGTCATTATTCTAATCGGTAAAACTGGACCTGTTACTACCTGCGTATGAAATTGCCATTTGTTTCGTAAAGGCTTTATTCGTTTTTTCTTCTTTTTCTTTTTCTTTTTCGATTTTTTCTTCTTTGTTTTTTCTTTTTCGATTTTTTCCATTGGGATTTTTTCCGGCTTCTTATCTTTCAGATCACGCTCTGGCTGATTTTTCTCCTTTGAATCATTTTCGTTTGGTAAAGGCTTATTTTCTGTTATTTCATCTTTCGGTTCTGCTATTTTCGAGTCAATAATTTTTGAATCGGAATAACCTATTTTCTTTTCCCTAACTATTTCTGACGGTGGAAGCTCTACTAATTTTTTATTGACAGCAATGGGGGTAAAGGTTTTAGTTTCTTCTTTTAAAACGGTTTGTACAAAAGATTTTTTCACACCAGAGGTAAGTGAAGGCGTAAGACCACTGTCTGTTTCAGGGCACTCCTCTTCCGAAGCAATTACTGCTTTTTTAACCGGAGATTCTTTCTTGCTCGAAGCTTCGACAACTTCGGTAGTTGTAAAGGAGTGGTTGGGTATCCATTGTTTTAAACCATATCCTAAAAATGCAAGACCCAATCCACCTATCAGCCACCAGAAGAAAAAGAAACGTCGTTTCTTTTTCTTTTTCAGGTGGGGTTCAACGTTCTTCCAGATCTCCTCGGTAGATACGTTTGGCTCATGCATTGAGAAAGCCTCCCGAAACTGATCTTCAAAATTATTATTTTTCATAACTTAATTTTTTATCGATTTTTTTTTTACGTTAACCGTCATCAACTTCTGTAATTTCTGTCGAGCTCGGGTTAAAAAAGTGCGGGAACTACTTTCCTGAATATTTAGCATCTCTGCTATTTCGCGATGCGCAAATCCATCTAGGACCGCCAGATTGAAAACAATCCGTTGGTTTTCTGGTAGCCGTTCTAAAAGCTTAAGAATATCAGTCACATTCAGTTGACTTTGTACGGCAGGGCGCGTTGCAATAGAAACTATAGACAAAGATTCTAAATTCAACCCACGTTTCCGTTTTTTCTCCAAGGCTTTATTGATGGCAATCCGACGACACCATGCTTTAAATCCAGCAATTTCATTCGCCTTACATTTTTCAATATTATTGAAAATGGCAATGAACGATTCCTGTAACAAATCCTGTGCATCTTCGTGTTGTTCTGTATAGCGTCGACAAATCACGTAGAGATAAGGGGTGAGGTGATCCACCATTTCCCGTTGGGCTTTTCGATCCAATTGCTTACAGCCTTTAATAATATTTTTCATTCCATGATTTTTCGTCTAACAATCTTAAATATTCATCCATCGATTCGGTTAAACTATGGAGTTCTTCTGATTTTAAAGTCTCCAGAAAATTCGGTCTGTGTCCCATCCGTGTTATTTCGTACGCCGTTGTAGCTTCCAATGATATACGTTCCGTCGTCTTCGGTTATTGTTACAGATATATCAGGACTAGCAGCGTCTAGTACAGGATAGGGAGGTAACTGTGGCCCCGTATTCTCTGTTTTGAAAAAAGTGCTGTTCGTATAGGTTCCTACTCCATCATAATCTCTGATGTCTATCTGAAATTTTCCTCTTCCACTAAATCCTTCCAGCACCAGCCAATTGGTAGTCTGATTGTTTTTGAAGGAATACTTTGTAGGAGCAGTCCAGTAATCCTCTCCGTCTATGGTAAGATTAAAAAAATCGGGTAGATCTTCGCAAATAAGTTGATTCCCTAAGTCTAGATCAGTAAACTGGTCGTGGATGGTGATAAGAGTTGCTTGAGGCTGACTATTACTATAAGCACTGATTTCCATTTCCGGGAAGGCGACACAAATCAATTCCAGATCAATATTAAAACCTCCATCATCAAATGGAATAATAAAGATATAACCCGGATAACGAACTGCCAAATGACCATCTGGTACATCGCCGGTGATACAATGAGAAACAGTTCCCATGAGGTTAATATTAAACAGCTCGGAAATTTGATCAAGATAGATGGTGTCTAAGAAAAAGTCTTCACTGTAGGGACCGACCTCCATCTCATACAGTATATTATCACATTGATCTTTTACCGTCAACAACAGTGGTGCTCCCCGAGGAACCGAACCGCAAAAATACCCAAGCGAATCTGTAAAGCCCCAGTAAATAAAATTATCAGTTAAATCTTCTACAATTACTTTTTGATAGGCGGCAAAAGTAGAATCAGCATAAAAAAACTGGCCTGACAAACAGATCGCTTCCAACGGAATATCGCAGTTCCAATACCCTCCACCAGTAACCTTACAGACATAACTATTGCCGGATTTTTGGCAGGCGCCTTCTAACAACCATTCTTCTTCATCGGTATCATATCGCCATAATGGAATTTCAGGGGGTGCCGCAGTTTGCAGATCTGCAGGAATGGGTATTTCTAAATCTATGAACTCGCCATCCTTAAGAAATAGGGTTTCTCCCGCCGCCGTTTCCAGTGCTAATGCCACCATTCCGTAGGTAGCTAATACCAAAGGATTTCCTCCTTCATCGGTTGCATTAAGTGCGCCGGGCATGATACCTCCTACATCTGGATCAATAGGATCTATCCAACGAGAATATACAGAGACAGGACCATTATAATCGGAGCCATTTTGCCTTCTGATGGCTCCAGCAGGGATATCAAGTATTACACCCTGAGGATTGGTAAAAGCAGCACCATCTAGCGATTCAATTACTTCGGGATCTCCTTTGCTTACCATATTGATACTTACAAAAGAACTACCATCAGGGGAAAAATTAGAGTGCGCAATTCCTGTAAAAAAATTACCGGAACGAGCTTGGATAATGTTACCTGCTTTATTTACATTTATTTTATTGAAAAAAAATCGACCTCTAGCATCTGATTGTTGGCTCTGGCCATTTACGGTTACAGTTGCATTTGGGACAAAGGCTCCATCTTCGTCGGTAACAATTCCACGAATTGAGCTTTTGATTAAAACAACTGGTTCGTCGCTCTTCGTTTCCACGATCAACTCGTCAATATCTTTACTACATCCGGAAAATAGGAGGATCGTGACAAATAGACAATTAAAAAAATATTTCATACTATTCATTTTTTAGTTTTTAGTTTTCAAAATCTGATACTCAAGTTGTTCAAAAATAGAATATTGCGAAAAGTAGATAATGAACTACCTTGACTCAAGGTACGAGATATTCGCACAAGGCTTTACTTTGTTAATTGGTCAATCTCTTATCATATACACTCGATACATAGCATCGAGGAATTCTTATTGATTAAAAAGCTCGAACAGCAAGGACATAACTACCAAGATCTTTTCTTTTCTCAAAATTAGCAGCAATGTTCACCAAAAGCCATTGCCAGGCAATATCGTCGCTATATTCCGATGAACTCCAATAAAAATATTCATCATATTCACCAAGGCCTTCTTCGTATAGGTTTCTTTTTATTAGGTCCAACTCTTTAATTGATGGTAAAAACCAATCGTCATATGTGCCATCATCATAATTTGCACAGGCCAAGGCTGCTGGCGCATTCGGACACTCTGACAATATGTTTATGGTATTTGTAGCACCAGCTCCAAGAGTTGTATTAAGAATCTGCATATTACTCTGCATAATGTTCTCTACATTAGCAATATCCAACCCAAAACATCCCCACTCAAAAACTCCTATATCAGTAGGTGTTGCGATTAAGCCATGTGTTTCCCCTAGTATGTAACCCATATCTCCTGGTTCAAAAATGTAAAAGACCAAGCCTCCACCGAAATTCATTCCGATCTCTATTTGTATTTCACAAGAATCCCCTATAAAACCTTCTGGGCAAAGGCAACTTCCATCCTGACATATCCCATCATTCTGACAGATTATATTTTCGCATGAATCATTTTTACATGACTGGAGAGATAGCAGTAAAAAAAGGCTTATTAAAAGTAAGTTTACATTCTTCATGTTGTATTTTAAAAATCGTTTTTTGATAAAAGAATAAACGCATAGATTGATGCTTTTATAGCTCTCCTAGTTAGATTTTAAATTAAATCACAGAATTGGATAAGTATATACCAATTAGCTTTCATTCTTCTTTTCATTAAAATTTAAACAACTTCTATTACTAAGATGAACTTATCTAGCTAATCGCTACAATAAGAATGGTTTTTTTAAAAAAATTTTATCTAAGTACTTGGGCAAAAAGTATATGTAAGTTATAACCGAGGAGATTTTTGTACTAAAAAAGAGCTAAAGACTGAATTTATGCTGTAGCATAATAGCTTCAATCGAGCTTTATTCTGGGAGGTTTTGAACAATCTGTGGGCAAGCAGGAGCAGAGTAATGGAAAAAGATCCATTACTTATCGATTAATTTGTCCATGTTCTTAAGCAGGTATCCAAATTAAATCATCTAAAAATGCTTCCAGCCTTGTGCTTTAATTTCGTGGATATTTCCACCTTTGGTATGTAATTTTACGCCTTCCGATTTCTCCACCATTTCACCCATAATATAAATATCTGGGAGATACTTTACTTTTTCTAAATCGTTAGGATTTACGGTAAATAACAATTCGTAATCCTCACCACCACTTAATGCACAAGTAATTGGATCCATACTAAAATCAATCGCTTGCACTTCCGCGTCGGGATGAATCGGCACACCACTTTCTTCTACTAAAGCACCGAGTCCGGATTGTTTACATAAATGAAATACTTCTGAGGCCAATCCGTCCGAAACATCAATCATCGAAGTGGGAATCAGATCGGCTTTGGCAAATGCCTCAATCATATCGTAACGAGCCTCAGGCTTAAGTTGACGTCCTACCAAATAGTTTTGATCTCCTAAATCTGGCTTAACGCCCGGATTAGCTAGATAGACTCGTTTTTCTCTTTCTAGTAATTGTAATCCTAGATAGGCAGCCCCCAGATTTCCAGTAACACATAATAGGTCTCCAAGTTTGGCTCCATCACGATAAACAATCTTATTTCGCTCCTGTTGACCGATAGCCGTCACGCTAATTATGAGTCCCTTGGGAGAAGAAGTCGTGTCTCCACCAATCAAATCTACTTTATAAAATTTACAAGCTTGTTTGAT
>CAZYAC010000020.1:0-8239 GCA_964645475.1 uncultured Saprospiraceae bacterium
ATCTATTAGGGGAAAGAATAAAGGCACTAAAAATCGGATTTATTTAGGAATGTTTAGAAAGAAATAGGTAAACCTATCTAAATCAACTAAATAAGGAGATAAATATAAAAAGAGTCCTTTCTATTATTACTATACAATTTAGAAAAGGACCGAAATAAAAGTGAAGATGTAAGGCTTCACAAACCAATTCGATCTTTGCCATAATTTAATTTTCACCAATAACAACAAGTCATATCATTTACTACGGGACTGTCTGACAAACTGTCTTATTTTATTACCCTTGCCTATGATCCTAAAGAATGGGATTGGGCTTCCCACTAATATATTTTGACTAAACAGTCTCTCCGCTAACCTTGTCTATTTAATAGTGATAAGATGTATCCGAATCGCTTAGTATAGAAAAAATTATAGTTGAAGTTATTGGCGAAGATGTATGATTCTACCCTCCTAAAAATGATTTTTTAAAACATTTCTCCATGAATACAAAAGTGTTAAAATATATCAAATCATATTTTATTTAAAAAAAAAACAATTATATTGTATGTAACCCAACATAATGTTAATCTGGTGTATTATCAGTCTCCGATGAAAGTTTTCTTTCCTCGTCGCTCATTCTCTCAATTTTTTAACACATGAAAAACAACCCTCTTTTAAGGTATCCAAAATTATTTACGCTAGCCTTAGTAGGTACTCTTTTCTTTTTACCATCCTGTGAAAAAGAAACCATGCTGACCGATCCTATTTTGCCCTCAGCAGCAGCCACGATTCCTACTGTCAATTATGCCAATGGTCAAGCCTCTACGAGAGAGGCATCTATGGAAGCTGAACAAACAGAGCTAGGAGACTTACGACAAAATCCTTACACCGTGGCAGAGATGACGGCGGCCTATAATCTTATTCACGGAACGAATATCGCCGCCTTACCCACCACGCACACGTACGTCAAATTTATTCCAACTTCTCTTGAGCATATTGATTTACTGGAAAAAACGGATATTCCCTTACAGGATTATCCCTTTGAGTATGAAGTAATCAAGGAGGGAGATTATTATCAGCAACCCGTTGATGGCGCATTTCCCCAATTTTACGGGGTAGTAGAAACAGGAATATCCATCTCAGAAATACCGCACGAAATAATTGACCCCCTCTATCTGGATAAGTCCGACCCGATATTACTAGCACAAAGTTATTTCCAGACGGGCAACCAAAATGTAATTTTCACAGAAATATTGAATGAAACTGGGTTAGGCATCGAAGAGATCCCAACGGCTACGTTAAACCGTCTTCCGCCGCCGCCAGATTGTGACGATGGCTGCCGACCGGTACTCGTCACGACTACGAATGATCCAGGAAATCAAGACCCCGGACCAGGAGGGCATGATCCTTTAGAATTTCTGGTCTGGGAATGTGATTGTAGCCCACCGCCACCACTACCGACACCGACCCTAAACAATTGTGGTTGTCCAATCCCAGCTAATACACGGATTCCAGCAGGTTGTATTCAGGTCTTTGATACCGAATTATCTGCTAGTGAAGAGGATTTTACTACTTATTTACCCGTACGAAGAGTAAAGGTGACCATGAGTGATCGTTGGTTTAGTTTTGACCAAACGGAAACAGATGATAACGGTTGTTGGTCCATGCCTGACGAGCGATATAGTGGTCGGGCACGAATGTGGGTGACATTTGTCAATGACCGAACTCGGATCAGAGGATCTAGAGATACTTGGAAGTTTTGGGAATTATTTCAAACGGTAGAACATTATACTGGAAGATTTAGAGGCCCCTTTAATAATATTGAAATTAATTTTGATCGAGGAGATTTTGGTAGCAGGACCAGAAGGCTTTGGGGAAGTGGCACGGTCAATAATGCCCTCCACGAATTCCACGATTATACCATCGCTGATGGGGTTTTGCCACCGTCAGATGGGATGGATATTTTTCTGGATCATGATGAACGTTTTGGATTCGCGATCATGGGTACCCAAAATGAGCTAAGTATAGGAGGAGGAGCAGGCGTCACCATCATAGGGTCCTTTTTGGGACATTTATTTAGTCCTTTTTGGGGTATTTTTACTTGGACCATTGTTAAATCTTATTTACCAGATGTGACGATTGGGTATAACTTTAATGATTCAGATCGTTTAAAACAACTTTGTTATCATGAATTTGCGCATGCGAGTCAATATCGCTTTGCTGGACATGATTTTTGGCTGGATTTAGTAGAAGCAGAAATTAGAGCTAATGGACATGGAGACCAGTTTGGTGAAGATGCGGATTTTATTTCTATCGTCGAATCTTGGGCGCATCATTTGGGGCATACTTATACGGATCAGACATACTTGGGAGCTAATGCTAGTAATCAAATTCTACCTTGGTTAGGACTATTAGAATTAGATATTAACGAATCAGCGAATCATATTCCAGAAGGACTATATCACGACTTGGTGGACAATACCAATGTGGAAGACATGGCTATTGGAGTTGTTGACAACGTTTCCGGATTTACAAACCAACAGATGTTTTCGTGCTTTACTTCTGATCTCAGGAGTGTAGAAGCGTTTAGAGTTTGCCTAGTAAACAACCACTTAGCTGGTTCAGGAAATACACTTGCACAATTAAACGACTTATTTAATTCTTATTAAAATTAAATAATAACTAGCAGATAGAAACAATTAAATATTATTTCTACCTGCTAAAATTAAAACTCATGAAAAACTTTAATTTTCTTTTTTTTATCTTCCTTCTTTTTGCTGCTAGTTGCGTCAAAAAAGAATGTCAAATTGACGGCAGTTATCAATTTGAAATACCAGCGACCCTTTCACCCGCAATAGTAACCTATAAAATTGGAGATACCATCAGCATCAACTCTAGGTTTTCAGATCAGGTTTATGATGCCAAAACGGATAAATTTTATTCTTTAACAGATTTTAAGTTTTATCCTATCTTCGAGGTTAATGAAATCTCTGATTCTACCCTTGATGAAGCAGCACTAAATAATTTTGAAGTCATTATTGATACTATTAAATACGATTTCACTGAATTTATTTTTTCATCTGGTTCCATCGTTTATGATGGACAATTTTTATATAAAAATGGAGAATATTCACTAGAATACAAGATTATTCCTAAAGCAGCAGGTTTTTATAGTTTTTTTCAAGGTACGCTAGTTGGCGACATAGGTGAAGAGCAGGATTTCCCTGAGAAATGCAGAAATATAAACATCAATGTTCGAACTATCCTAAACAATGGAGCGGATAACAATCTCGATCTAGCAAGGAATAGTCCAAATGAATGGTATAATACCAGAATTTTTCATAAACCAGAAGAACGATTTACCTACTTAGGTGGGTATATTTTTTACGTAGAAGAGTAAGTAAACCGTATGAAAAATTTAATAATCCTTATACTACCATTTTTAACGCTTACTACTTGCATTAAAAAAGACTGCAACGTACCCAATGAACAATACGAATTTGAAATTCCAGCCACCCTTTTCCCAGCAAAGATTACTTATAAGATTGGTGATACGATTACCGTCGTCTCCCGATTTCCGCATCAGGTTTATGAAAGAAATACTGAGCGCACCTATGATTTAACCGACTATAAGTTTAATCCCACATTGGATATTTGGGAACTATCCAATGAAGAAGAAGACAAAACAGTGCTCAATGATTTTATAGTCCTTGTTGATACCTCTATTTACAATTTCCAAAAATATGCATTTTCTTCTTCAGAAAGAATCATCTATGAAGGAGAATATCTCAATAAAAATGGAGCATATACACTGGAGTATCAATTTATTCCTACTAAAACTGGACTATTTTTATTTTCGCACTCTTCCTTCTCAGGCTCTAATACTTGGCAACAACCATTTCCTGAGAAATGCGATGATATAATAAGTTTTGCATGGGTTAATCTAAATGCTGGAGAGGATAATAACCCCCAGCTATTGCTAGAAAGCGGAAGCGAATATTACAGAACAAAAATTTATGAACGGCGAAAAGATGATTTTAATGGATTTGGTAATTATATGTTTTACGTAGAAGAGTAAGTAAAATGATCAGAAGACTGTTTTTATTTTTATGGATGATCTTAACGCTCAATAGTTGCATTAAAAAGAACTGCGAGATCCCCAATGACCAATACGAATTTGAAATTCCAGCCACCCTTTCCCCTGCAAAGATTACCTATAAAATCGGGGATACCATTAGCGTCGTTTCTCGATTTCCGCATCAAGTTTACGAACGAAATACCCAACGTACTTATGATTTAGTAGACTATAAATTCAACCCTGAACTCATTATATGGGAAGTATCAAATGAAGAAATCAATAAAACCGTACTCAATGATTTTGAAGTTCTTATCGATACTTCTATTTACGATTTTAATAAATTTGAATTTTCTTCTTCCGAGCATATTATCTACGAAGGAAACTATCTCAATAAGAATGGGGAATATGCCCTAGAGTATCAATTTATTCCTACTAAAACAGGACTATATTTATTTGGATACGGAACATTCTCAGGTTCTAGTACCTTACAACAACCATTTCCTGAAAAATGCAATAATGTAGAAAGTGTATCATGGGTCAGACTAAACGCTGGAGGCAACAATAATCCTCAATTATTACTCAATAGTGAAAATGAATACTTAACAACAAAAATTTATGAACGGCGAAAAGATGATTTTAATGGATTTGGTAGTTATATGTTTTACGTAGAAGAGTAAACGCAATGATCAGAAGACTGTTTTTATTTATAAAATCTTCCATTACTGCGTCTTCCGTTCCGGACAACTCCCCTTCTCACAATTACCATAAAGATTCAATGAATGGTGGGTCACTTTGAATTCTAGCAATTCTCCCATCATGGTTTTTATTTGTTGGACACGAGGATCGCAGAATTCTAAAACTTTTCCGCAATCAACACAAATCAGATGATCGTGTTGTTTATAACCATAGGATTTTTCGTACTGTGCGAGGTTTTTTCCAAATTGGTGTTTTTTAACCAGATCACAAGTGACCAAGAGTTCCAAGGTGTTATAAACCGTGGCTCGACTCACCCGGTAGTTTTGGGTTTTCATATGTATATATAATGCCTCCGCATCAAAATGATCGTTCCGACGGTATATTTCTTCCAGAATAGCATAACGCTCGGGCGTTTTACGCAGTCCATTTTTTTCCAGATGACCTGAAAAAATATTCTTCACTTCCTCGATCGTAGATTTTTTTGCTTCTTGCATAATTTTTGTTATTTGAGAACGTGATAAATTAATGAGATCAGTCTTTTTTTTTAGCTTGTTGGCCTGTTAGCCCTGCCTGCCGGCAGGCAGGTATTGGTCTGTTGGCTTCCTTCTAACGCGTAAATGCGATAGAAGGGAGCTAACTAGTTAACCAGCCAACAGGCTAACTAGCCAAAAGCTCATCATTCCTCTACCCTCACAACAGAAGATATCCCCTCAAGGTTTTGTAAATCTCTAATTGCCAAAGCAAGCTGGTCTTTATTTTGTACTAATAATCCAACTTGTGCCTCAAAATATCCTTCATTTCCGTCAATATGAAAAGAACGAATATTAAGTCCCATCCGGGAAGAAATCGTGTGTGACATTTTTTCAATCACCCCTGGCCCACTGTCTATTCCTGTAATCACTAAGTCGGCTACAAAAGAAGAATTAGCCGTCATAATCCATTCTGCTTTCATAATCCGGTAACCATA
Organism: uncultured Saprospiraceae bacterium; assembly: GCA_964645475.1. GTDB lineage: Bacteria > Bacteroidota > Bacteroidia > Chitinophagales > Saprospiraceae > JALZUU01. Next base: position 5,718 of record CAZYAC010000020.1, read on the forward strand.
ATTCGCCATTAGATGCGTGGCATTCGGACAATTGGTGCGGTGGATTTTCATCCCTGACGCAGCCGTCACATAAGCAAACACCCGATCTCCTTGCAATGGATTACAGCAAGTAGCTAACGCATAATCGTAACTATCTCCTTCTTCTCCGTTAATCATCAAACGGGGTTTAAAATTAGTTTCCGCCCGTTTGCGTTTGATAGGTGCGACTTCCTCTTCTTTTACTTTTTGCGGTTCCTCAATCAGCACAAGTTTGCCCGCCTCTACCTTAAAATCTTTAAAGATGGTAGCTAGACTAATACTGTCCATCGAAATATCATAATAAAAGTCAATTCGGTTTTTATACTTTAAATGATTGACTAAAAAATCGGTTCCTTCTTCAAAATCAATCTTATTATTTTTTAATTTTCGGGCCAACGCTTCCTTTCCAAATTCTGCCTGCTCTTTTCGCTCTTCCCGCATGGCTGCCCGAATTTTACCACGAGCTTTACCAGTCACAGTCATTTTCAACCAACTCTTATTAGGCTTTTGGTTTTTGGAAGTCGTAATCCAAACCTGATCTCCATTCTGCAATTCGTACCCCATGGGTACCAATTTGTTATTTACCTTAATGGCACTACAATGATAACCAACATCGGAGTGAATACTGAACGCAAAGTCCAGTGCTGTTGCTCCTTTTGGTAGAATTTTCAAATCTCCTTTTGGTGTATAGACGTATACTTCTTCGTTGTAAAGAGAAGTTTTAAAATCATTGACAAACTCAATCGCATCGCCATCCTGACTTTCCAAGGTTTCGCGCACGGTATCCAGCCATTGTTCATAAACATTTTCCTTTTGAGAAGTAACGCCTTTGTATTTCCAGTGCGCCGCAAATCCGCGCTCAGCAATTTCATCCATCCTTTCTGTTCGAATCTGAACTTCCACAAATCGTCCCTGTGGTCCAACCACTGTTGTGTGCAAGGATTCATATCCGTTGGCTTTAGGAGTAGTCACCCAGTCTTTTAGCCGTTCGGGAATTGGCTTATAATAATCCGTAACCATTGAATAGACCTGCCAACAAACCTGCTTTTCCAATTTAGGCATCACAGAGACAATGACCCGAACTGCGAAAAGATCATAGATTTCTTCGAAAGGTACTTTCTTCGTTTTTATCTTGTTGGAAATGGAGTAAATAGATTTTGGGCGCCCTAAGATTCGGTAGTCGATGCCCATGCTATCCAGGCTTTTGCGGAGTGGTTGAATAAACTGATTAATATACTCGTTTCGATCTTTTTCAGAATCTTCCAGTTTTTTAGAAATTTCCTCATACATCTCTGCATCGGTCACTTTCATGCAGAGGTCCTGAAATTCTGTTTTAACATTATATAACCCAAGTCGATGAGCCAAGGGAGCGTAGATAAAGCTAGTTTCCGCTGCGATTTTGAGTTGTTTATGGGGAGGCATGGAACCTAGGGTCCGCATGTTATGCAATCGATCCGCCATTTTGATCAAGACCACCCGAATATCCACTAGTAGTGTTTTAATAACCTTCTTAAAGTTTTCCGCCTGTGGACTAGGCACATTATATAAACCATCCAGTTTGGTCAATCCATTAACAATAATTCCAATTTTTTCTCCAAACCGAGCATTGATCTCCTCTTGGGTTACATCGGTATCTTCCACAACATCATGTAACAAAGCACTAATAATGGCCGTTGGTCCTAAGCCAACTTCAGCTGCACAGATTCTTGCTACCTCGATGGGATGTAAAATGTAAGGCTCTCCGGATTTGCGTCGTTGTTTGATATGGGCTTTGACCGCTAACTCATACGCCATGTGAATATTTTCACGATCCATATCATCAATTTCCACCTTAATTGAGTCCAGTAAAAGCTGATAGGCTTCTTCTATTTCACGCTGCTCGTGCTCCGGATATGTAAGTACTTCCTGCATAATTACCCATGAAAATACCATTTACCATAGAAAAAGTCAAAAAGAGGATTTAAAATAAGAGAAAAAGCGTTATCTTTGCGTCGCTTTTCACTCAAATAATGAATGTAATTAGTAATTTTGCATTATTATTTTTGCTAAAAAGTACCATTAAAATATGACTGAGGGCCATCCATTAGTCATGATTAAATACCAAGCGGGTGTGATGAAATTGGTAGACATGCCAGATTTAGGTTCTGGTGCTTCACGGCGTGGGGGTTCGAGTCCCTCCACCCGCACACAAAAACAAGTAAACGAGATGGAGTTGTCGATTTAGATGCTCCATCTTTTTTATTTTTTCCAGCACTCTGGAAACGCAGCTACTTGTCTTAATTTATGAAGTTGTTTTAAAATAGAACTTCATGTCTACAGATAAACCATTGACTGCCAATACTTCACAAATTTATCGGCACCGTAGCTTTGGCTACGAACCTCAAAATTTGCTTCGTCTTGACAATCAAGCCTTTATCTTCGACTTTGAACATCATTTTTAAACATCTTCTATTAAAAATTCTAAAAAAGCAAACTATGGCTCAAGTTGTCAAAACCGATCATGA
>CAZYAC010000020.1:8339-22665 GCA_964645475.1 uncultured Saprospiraceae bacterium
TATTAAAAATTCTAAAAAAGCAAACTATGGCTCAAGTTGTCAAAACCGATCATGACAATTTAAACGCAACGCTTACGGTTACCATTACTCCGGATGATTATCTTCCTAAAGTAGATGCAGAACTCCGCAAGTATCGTAAGAATGCGCAATTAAAAGGTTTCCGAAAAGGAAAAACCCCACTCAACTTTATCCGTAAAATGCACGGAAAGGCAATTTTGGTCGATACCATTAATGAGATTCTTCAAAATAGAATGCACAAATATCTAACCGAAGAAAAATTCAACATCATCGGTCAGCCACTCGCATCCGAAAATCAAGAAGAACTGGACTTCAACCTCTCAGAAAAGAAAGACTATGTGTTTTCCTTCGACATCGGAATGGCTCCAGAAATCACCATGCATGGTATTGATAAAACTGCGACGTACGATTTTATGGAAGTAAAAATTCCGGATGAAAAAATCGACGAAACCATTGCGGATCTGCGTCTGCGATCTGGCGAATCTGCCAGTGTAGATGATGAGGTAAAATCCAAAGATATTATTGCTATCAATGCGGAAGAACTAACGGGTGACGAAGTAAAAAAAGAAGGTTGGGCTTGTACGTTCAATGTCATGGTAGATTACATCACGGATACCTACCGAGATGAATTTATAGGTAAGAAAAAAGACGATAAAGTACGTTTTGATATTTATGACCTCGAAGTCGACAAGGATGAGGAATTTGTAAAAAAATATTTATTACAAATTCAGGAGAATGACGAGAATCCAGAAGTTGGTAGAATGTTCGAAGGAACGATTGCAGATATCTCTCGTAAGCAAGAAGCAGAAATGAACCAAGAATTTTTCGATAAAGTTTTTGGAGAAGGAAAAATCAAATCTGAAGAAGAAGCAAGGACTTTTATTGCCGAACAAATGGGTAAACAGTTCGAATCACAGACTAACGGCTTGTTATTCCGCGAAGTCCAAGAAAAACTGATTGAGCAAAATAAAGTGGATCTTCCAGACGCCTTTTTACGCAGACTGATCAAGTCTAACAATGTGGATGTCACCGATGAAAGTTTAGAAGAAGAATTCGAAAAGGTAAAAGACAATCTTCGCTGGTCTCTGATCAAAGGAGCAGTTCAAAAGAAAAACAATATTGAGGTTAGCGATGAAATGCTTCTCGAAGCATTTAAAGATCGAGTTAGAGGTTATTTTAGCGGATATGGGGACGAATTAATCATTCTCAACACGGCTAATCGACTGATGGAAGATAAACAGCAAGTAAATCAAATGTACGAGGAATTAATTTCTGAGCGTGTTTTTGAATCTATTAAGCAGGAAGTTACGTTGAATATCAAGTCGGTAACGACCGAAGAACTTCAGGAAAAAGTAAAAGAGGTAGAAAAACTGATGGCTGGGCCAGACGCCAATCCAACGATTGAAGAAGCGGAAGTTGAAGAAATCGTAGATGCTACCGCCGAAAATGAATAATTCGCAATGAACCCTACTAGGGTTTTATTTGTATTAATAGTATAGAAATACTTAGATAGTGCGAATTGAGGAAAATCTTCAATTCGCACATTTGTTTAAACACTAAAAAAACTGATCAATGTTTCACCAAGATGAATTTAAGAAATACGCTACTAAGCATTTAAACATGAATAGTATGCATTTGGAGAAGTACATGAACACTACCGTTCCGAATATTCAAGGATTTACTCCCCAGGTAATTGAGGAACGTCAAATGAATATCGTAGGAATGGATGTATTCTCCCGTTTGATGATGGACCGAATTATCTTTATGGGTGTTCCTGTAAATGATTATGTGGCCAACGTAATTCAGGCACAGTTACTCTTCCTCGAATCTACTGACCCTAAACGTGATATCCAGATGTTTATCAATAGCCCTGGAGGTTCTGTGATTGCTGGCCTCGGTATTTATGATACCATGCAATATGTTTCTCCTGATGTAGGAACCATTTGTACTGGATTAGCGGCCTCAATGGGTGCTGTATTACTCGCTGCTGGAACCAAAGGAAAGCGTACTTGTCTATACCATAGTCGCGTCATGATTCACCAGCCAATGGGTGGTATGCAAGGACAGGTAACAGAAATGGAAATTAGTTACCGTTTAATTAAAGATCTACAAAAGCAGTTGTATGATATCCTTGCTTTCCATACAGGACAGGATTATGATACCATCGCTGCAGATAGTGATCGTGATAACTGGAAAACAGCTGAAGAAGCTAAAAAATACGGATTGATCGACGAAGTACTGGATCGTAATAATCCACGGAAAGAGGAAAAATCCGCCTAATATCTGATTAAATTGTCTTTACTTAGGCAAGTGTCGTTTTGGGAAATCAGCTAGTTTGACTACTTTTGTAAGCTAATGACTCCCAAAACGGCTTTTTTTGTTAAAAAAATCATAGAACCGGTTGTTCAGCTTAACAATTTCCGCTAATGGCCGTTTAAACTACAATATTTACGAAGAAGTTGTTCAAAACGCTCAAAATGCCTACGAACTAAGAAAATGATCCAACTCATCCCCTTTTTTTTATTCCATAGCGCGGCTATGCAATAAAAAAAGAGGCTCGATTTGAATCATTTTCTTTCGTTCTCAGCTTCTTTTTGAATTATTGAATAACTTCATAAACCAAATTGTGATGCGAAGAAGTAAGAATAATTATCGATGCTCTTTTTGTGGTAGAGATAAAGCCGAAGCCTTAATTTTAATTGCAGGAATCGATGGTCATATCTGTGAAGTTTGCGTAGAGCAAGCGGACGAAATTATTCAAGAAGAGCTTTATTCTGGAAAAAAAGAAGAACAAGCTAAGACTGATTTTACCATCCCCGATACCATTACACCCATGGAATTGAAAGGCCATCTAGACGAATATGTCATCGGTCAGGATGAGGCGAAAAAATATCTTTGCGTTGCCGTTTATAATCATTACAAAAGATTACGACAAACTCGTACAGACGATGTCGAAATTGAAAAATCCAATATCCTTTTTGTCGGTCGGACCGGTACAGGTAAAACACTCTTAGCAAAAACTGTTGCTCGGTTCTTAAATGTTCCTTTTGCCGTCGTAGATGCTACCGTTTTTACAGAGGCTGGTTATGTAGGTGAGGACGTAGAAAGTATCCTTAGTCGATTATTGCAGGTTTGTGACTACAATGTAGAAGCAGCGCAAAAAGGCATTGTTTATATTGACGAAATAGATAAGATTGCTCGTAAGATGGATAACCCTTCAATTACCCGAGACGTTTCTGGGGAAGGAGTACAACAAGCCATGCTGAAAATGTTGGAAGGAACAGAAGTCAATGTTCCACCACAAGGAGGACGTAAACATCCAGAGCAAAAAATGGTAAAGATTAACACCGAAAATATTCTATTTATCTGTGGGGGTGCTTTTGATGGTATTGAAAAAAATATCGCTAAACGGGTAAATACGCAGGTGATTGGTTTCAATAACTCAACGGACGAAGAAATTGATCGGGAGCATCTCTTACAATATATCAGTCACCAGGATTTAAAGGCTTACGGTTTAATTCCTGAATTAATTGGTCGTTTACCTGTATTGACTTATTTAGAACCACTTGATAAATCTGCTTTGAGCAGAATCCTTACCGAGCCTAAAAATTCTTTGCTTCGTCAGTATCAGAAATTATTTGAACTAGAAGGTATCAAGCTTACTTTTTCTAAATCTGCCATTGATTACGTAGCGGGAAAAGCACTTGAATACAAATTAGGTGCACGTGGTCTACGATCTATCTGTGAAGCGATTATGACAGACGCCATGTTTGAATTACCTTCACAATCTGAATTGAAAACTTTTGAAATTACTGGTAGTTATGCTGAAGAAAAACTCAGCAAATCGAAATTAAATAAATTACGGGCGGCTTAAATAGTTTGTTTGTAAGACCTCAAAATAGCAGAAAGAAGATGATTCTTTCTGCTATTTTTTTGTCAGATAAGCTCGTAAATCCTCTACTTGCTGATCACTCATTTTTTCGCTGGTAAACTGTGGCATGTAGGCGCTTTTCCCAGGATGTGAAGGTGCTCCATATCGAATTACCTGATAAGCAGAATAGTAAGAATAACGTGAAAAGTGTTTCCCTAAAAGTTTGCGACTTAACTTCCCATCATTTAAATCAAACATAGAATATCGCTGATCATTATGGCAATGCAGACAGCTTAGTTTATAAATATGTTCACCGTTGGAGTGGTCACCTTGCAGTCCGTAACCTGCTTTCCGATCCTCAGGTGGAGCGACAAAATGAGCTGGTGAATCGTCGAGATAATAGGATTTTATTTCGGCGATTAAAGCAGCAGCATCTCCCGTATTATTATCAGTATACTTTCCATAATCCTCTGTGGGTATTTTTAGATCTTCCATCTTCAATTCCAACGTCCATAAATAAGATAAAACTGATTCCAACTCCCAGTTTTTCAGTTCACGTCCTTGCGAACATTCCACGGCACAAAGCTGAATAGCTTCTCGCAGATCATTTCTCGTTGGGATCACTAGATCGCCATATTTTTTTTCGTAATCTCCATTATAAAAACTACTTCGATTGACCACTCCATAAAGTGGTGAAGCAGGTAAGAATGGTAAATTATTTTCTACGGCATAATCAAGTCGTTTTTGTGGGTCATTATCTCGCAAATCAGCAAATTCCTTTTCGGTATTATGACAAGAAGTACAGACAAAATGTGCGCTCTGTTGTCTTACTGATTTGGCCGATCCAAAGTGGACAATTCTACGACCAATCTCAGTGCTCGCTTTTTTTGGTAAAATAGTGACCTCATGATTAGAAGCTTTTTCGCCCAAACCTCGCAACACCTCCCAAACAGGCGTATCACCATTGACTACAGTCGTCACCTTACGCTCCGTCATGGCCAAACAGCACCAGATCGTTCCCAAAAACAATAGAAAGGGAATAAATTTTTTCATACTAAAGATTAAATAATCGTGAAATCGTAAAGCCTAATCGAAACTGTCCGTCCGCCCAATTAGACCGGGTATTAGGAATATAATCAGTCGGTGCTAGGCCGGTGGTATTGGTTAAATTAATTTGAAAAACATGTCCTCCCGTATCTATTTCCAAACCAAACCCTAATGGTAAATAATAACCTGCATCTGTAGTCCGTAATTCCGAAAATGGAATCGTCGTATCCGCAATCAATCCAAACACTTTGGTGAGTTGTAATCGAAAGGCCAAACTTAAATTAAACAATCCATTTTCATCGTTTTGGGGTACATAGTTTCGATGCACATAACCGGGAGAAATCTGCAAAGAAAAACGTTCTGAAAATTTACGAGCAAATATAGCCTGAACATTATAAATCATTCGATGCGCCGTTTTTGGAAAACTGCTTAGCAATTCCGGGTCGTCTATTTTTTTCGCCGTGGAAATAGAAGCACCTCCCAATAAAGTAAAAGTAATAGGAGAACCTTGTTCGATACCCTGACCAATTACTTTATATTTTATGGTACCATTGAGCAGTCGAGTTAAAGGACCAGCTCCTTTACTACGATTCAGTCCTAAAGTTAGTCGATCCGTCGCTCCATAGTCTATACCAATTGAGATATCAGAGGCATTTTCCAAACCATAAAAAGTTTCCCAACCCCCATTGCTTCCCGCCAAATCACCAAAACGATGACTGACTCGAAAATCCATTTTTCGGGCAGGCAATGTTTCTACCGAATGGGAATTGATAATCCGGCTATCTTTAAAGGTTCGATATTCAATATCAGATTTTTCCTGACTATAAACGGAAGAAAAGATCAAACAAAAAAGGAGGGTAAAAAATAAACGCATAAATTTTAATTTTCGGGGTAACCAGCTTCAAGCCAACATTTAAATAAATCAAATTCTTCTTCAGTCAGTTCTCCGGGAGAAATGGGCATATTCCGTTGGACAATTACTCTATTTTCTACTTGATCGTTATCCAATTGTCCCAAAAGTCCTTGATAAGAAGTAAAAACGCCTGGTCCATTTCCACCAGAAACATGACAGGTCGGAATAGCACAACTATTATTGATAATTGCCTGCATGGTATTGTCATAGTTAATTTCGGGATCACACATCGGCTCCGATTCGACGACCGGAATCTTATCTTTTGTGCAGGAGACTAGGATTGCTCCAACGAGAAAAAGTGAGAAAATCAGATAGCGCATAATGGGGTCTATTTTCTTAAAAAAACTAAATTTATACAAAATCTCTGGTTCCTTGATAAAATTTAGGAGTTAAATGTCTAATAACAGATAATTATAATAAGAATTTTATTTTTTTTGTCTGTTTATTAACAAAAAAATATTCCACTAAACTCTTTAGTTTCTCTTACTGTTATTAGTAAATAAAGTTGTCCAAACAACTTCAATATGATCAAAATCACCAATTTTAGGTAAATTTGTAGTAGAAATAGCCTATTTCAGGTTTATTTTTGAAAATTTAATTTAATCGTTTTAAACTAGAAAATATGTATCCACCAGAATTAGTAGCTCCAATGAGCAAAGAATTAACTGATTTCGGATTTGAAGGATTGACGACTGCAGCAGCCGTTGATCAAGCATTAGATGACCAAAAAGGTACCTTATTGTTGGTTGTCAACTCTGTTTGCGGATGTGCAGCAGGAATGGCACGACCTGGTGTAAAAATGTCTTTGCAACATGATAATAAGCCAGAAAAAGCAGCCACTGTTTTTGCAGGCGTAGATCGTGAAGCAACTGAGCGGGCCCGAGAGTATCTACTACCCTACCCTCCGTCTTCTCCTTCTATTGCACTTTTTAAAGATGGTCAATTGGTGCATTTTATCGAACGTCACCATATCGAAGGAAGCCCTGCAGAAGCCATTGCTCAGAATCTAAGAATGGCATACGACCGATTCTGTCAGTAATACGCCCCTTTACTCATTATTGACAATCTATTACTACAAAACGAGCCGTTCTTCAAAAATCAAAGGTTGGCTCGTTTTTTTCTTTATTAAAATGTTATCCTCCTTCCTCCCATTTACTTTCTGTGTAAACAGCTGTTATTTCATTAAATCACAGACGATTAAGTATTTATTAAAAAAGTACTTAACAATAACAAGCAAATATGGCCATCTTAACCCAGAGGATTTTATCTATTGCTCTTCTTTTATCTGTCTTTTCCAGTCTATTGACCGCTCAAGATCCGATCTCGCAATTTGGAATTGTGACTACGAGTGGCTGTGCACCGCTAACCACAGACTTCGCTAATGATTCCGAAAATGCAACTAGTTACCAGTGGTTATTTCCAGGTGGACAACCATCCACTTCGACGGAATTTGAACCATCCGTTACTTTCGAAATGCCGGGCAACTATCCCGTTAGTTTGATTGCTTCCAACGGTCAAGTATCCGATACAAGTGGTTTTGTAATTACAGTCGTCAGTCCAGCCCCAGTCGCTGAATTTAATTTTCAACTGACCAATCAGACAGCCTCCTTTAATAATCAAAGTACAGATGGAAATTTCTTTATCTGGGATTTTGGAGACGGTAATTCCAGTACCTTGGAAAATCCAGTTCACACCTTTGAAGAAAATGGCACCTATATGATTCGTCTGACTGTGATCAATGATTGTCAAAGTATCACACATACCGACGTCATCGTTTTATATGATCAGCTTAATATCCCCACAACCACCGCTAATGATGGAATTCCTACCGCCAAAACGGATTTTTTACCAGGTACTAATCTTGGCTATTTTCCGCCATGGAAAGATACCGAACTGGCCGATATCGCCGCAGGAAATCCAGAGGTCGGTCAGGAAGGCGTTGGCGTAAAAACCATTCGGCCTTTGCTACCAGAGTCTTTTCTGGAATTTTGGGGCTATGATATTCGAGTAGATGCTTTTGAACATTACAAAAAATTAAAACTAAAAGACAATACCATGATTATCGGTTTTCCTTCCGATGATCATCGCGATACAACCCATTACTGTTCAGAACATCGTTCTGAGCTTTTTTCCAATATGTACACGCCCATCTGGGACAACGGAGAAAATGGTACCCCAGTTAACGACGAGAATCATCTGGCGCTTTATTTATGGCGAATGGTTCATTTGTATGGTGATAACACTAAATTTTGGGAAATCTGGAATGAACCCGGATTCGACTTTTCGTTTTTAAACGGTTTTCTAGATCCTGGTCAAGAAGGCAATTGGTGGGACAATAATCCCAATCCCTGCGACTATAAATTACGAGCACCTATTTTTCACTATGTCCGGACCCTACGGATTTGTTACGAAGTTATCAAAACGATACAACCAGAAGCCCATATCACGCTGGGCAGTGTAGGATTTCCAAGTTTTATGGATGCGGTTTTAAGAAATACCGATAACCCAATAGATGGTAGTCCAACAGCGGAATATCCACTTGGTGGTGGAGCGTATTTTGATGTAGTTACCATTCACGCCTACCCACATTTTGACGGTAGTGTACGAGAATGGGATGAGGCCACGCAAAGCTTCGTTTATGAACGTCATACGGATAGAGCTGCTGACGGAATTGCCCGAACTCAGGGTTTGTATCAGGATGTACTCACTAATTATGGTTATGATGGCAATATTTATCCAAAGAAAAAATGGATCATTACTGAAATCGCAGTTCCTCGTAAGCCATTTGGTGAATTTTTTGGATCGGATGAATTGCAGATCAACTATCTCCTCAAAGCCTATATTGCTTGTGAAAAAAATGAGATTGAAGCGATGCATATTTACGATATGTCGGAATCTCATTTTCTCGACGACGCAGTTTCTGAATTTCAATTAATGGGATTATTTCAACGCCTTTTTGGTGTATTACCTTATCAGCAAATTAAAAATCAACAAGCGAATGCTTACAAAACGGTTTCAGATTTACTGTATGGTTCTACTTATGATCCGGTCAAAGAAGCAGCATTAAATCTTCCAGACGGAATTCGTGGTGCTGCATTTCTAGATAAAAATGGACATCATACTTATGTTCTCTGGGCAGAGACTTCAATAGACAATTCGGAATTTGCAGAAGGTACTTTTAGCTTTCCAAATAATTTTAATATTTCAGAATTGGAAAAAAGGTCATGGGATTTTTCGGTAACTGACCTAGTAGAAATGACTAGTGGAAATGATCTCATACTTAGCGGTCGTCCTCTTTTTTTTACAGATAAAAACAACCGAGAGCCAATAGCCCCGACAGCGGATTTTTCAATTACACAGACTGTGGGTTGTGTACCGATGACGATCAATTTTGTGGATCAATCTACTACCAATACTACTACCTGGAATTGGAGTTTTCCGGGAGGAGTACCATCTACTTCCACTGAGCAAAATCCTACCGTTGTTTATAATCAAGCTGGTGAGTATCCGGTTACCTTAATCGCAGAAAACGTCAACGGTACCAATATGTTGACTAAGACCGACTATATACAAGTAAGTGAGGTTTTACCAACCTCCGCTTTTTCCACAGAGATCAACGGTAATGTTGTCAGTTTTGTCAATGAATCTATTGCAGCCACCAGTTATTTTTGGGATTTAGGAGACGGGAATATGAGTACCTTAAAATATCCAACCAACGATTATAATATTGATGGCTTCTACGATATCAAACTAATTGCTACGAACGGTTGTGGTTCAGATACGATTATTCAAACCATTATTATTAATCCTGACAACGTTTTACCTTTCCCGGATTTTTCAGCCGATATACAAAGTGGCTGTGGCCCATTAACGGTTCAATTTATAGACGAAAGTTCAGAAAACACAACTGGTTGGTGGTGGCAATTTCAGGGCGGAACACCCAATAATTCTTCCGAACAAAATCCGATAGTAGTATTCGAAAACACGGGAAGTTATTTTGTTAAATTAATTGCTTCAACGAATGTAGGAGAACGGACTAAATTTAAAGAAAATTTTATTGAGGTGACGGACGATCCTCCTCAGGCACTTTATACCGTTGGAGATTCTGAGTTAACTATTTTTCTTTTCAATAATTCCATTAATGCAGATAGTTATTTGTGGTTGTTTGGAGACGGAAATAGTAGTGTTGAAGAAGGGCCAACCCACACCTACGCGACTGCAGGCATTTATGAAGTATCACTGATTGCGACGAACGGCTGTGGTTCAGACACATTAAATTATACGGTAGATAATTTACCCACGCATATTTTTGTAACAGAAGATACCAGTCGTTGGGAAGTATTTCCTAATCCAAATAATGGAAAATTTACGGTACTATTAACCGCCACTCCAAGTGTCAAACCAACTTATTTAAAAGTATATGATTTGCTTGGGCAGATGCTATACAATAAAGAAATTGATTTTTCTAGTGGACAACTGACACAGGAAATCAATCGTCCTGATTTACCGAAAGGGACTTATCAGATAGTGGTTGAAAATGAAAAAACAAGGGCAATAAAACGAATAGTTGTTTGGTAAGGATGCGAGAATCTATCTAGGTATTTCTAGTTGAATAAAAGTGCCTTGATCTCCTACGATATAGATTTTTTCATTTTGGATAAAAATATCGTAATAGTTACGATCGGGAAGATTGGTAATTTTTGTCCAGTTGTCTCCGCCATCATTCGTCATCCAAAAAAGACCCCCATCGCCCACAATAAATCCTTGGGACTCATCTGCAAAAAATACAGAACGAAAGGGCTCATCAGAAACAGTAAGCCGGTTCCCATCTCTTTGGGCAGACCAAGATAGTCCCCCATCTTCAGATTTGAGGATGGACCCTGAAAAGCCAACGATATACCCAATTTCAGGAGTAGGAAAATGGACTGATCTAAAAAAGTCATTGTAGACAGGTAGCCGAGTCCACGAAGCACCCTGATCTGAAGAATATAAGACGATACCATAACCAACAGCCACTGCCTTAGTTTGATCAACATAGGTGATATCGCTAATTTCTGCTGGAAAAGTATCCAAAGCCATTAGTTGATAATCTTGGTCTAACTGTAAGATAATTCCATTCTTAAAAGCAATACCTCCTCCTATCAAAAGTTGATCATTGATGTTTTTAGCAACTGCATTAAAGGGAGGCACATCAATATTAATGGTAGGAAATCCTTGTATAAACCAATTTTCTTCTCGGTTTACTTTTCGTCTCATTCCTGAAAGCCCCGTTTGTACCACTTCTCCGTTACCCAATGGTATAAAATCATAAACAGTGTTAGAGAATCTGGTCGATTCCCAAGTTTGACTACCATCATAGGTAACTAGATGGATACCAGTCTGAAAAGGAATTCCGCCAACTAAATGTCCTACCGTATCATTCAAGAAATAAACCCCTTCTATTCGATCGGTCGTAGGAATATCGATTTTCTTCCAGAGTAATTCCATCTTTTCAGGACGGTTACAAGCAGTGAGCATAAATAGAAATAAAAAGAAAATAAAAATAGGACGTGGATTCACGTTGGAATAATTCTAATAAAGGTTAAAAAAAATAGTCAGCATTTTGAGAATCAAAGATGCTGACTATTTTTGAATTAACACGAATTTAGTGTGTTAATTATTAGCAATTGGTTATTTTTCGTCGTTACTGTTTTTCAATTCATTTTCTCTGGCCAAGGCTCCCGTTTGCTTTTTTTTTGTTTCTAGTCCGGAACGTGGAGAAACCATTGGGAAGGAAGCACTACCATAATGAGAAAAGTTTTTATTATAAGAGATCGGCAAGTTGTATTGATTCATAAAACTGATCAAAAATAATTTCAACCTATCCTGGTCTAAGTTTCTAGAATTTGGCTTAAGGTAATAAGCAATATGTTTAATACGACCTTCAGGGGACCAAAAGATATTGAACCACATTTTACTGCCTTTGAGGTCAAAACTCATTTGCTGTGCGTGTGCTTCCATACTAATAAGCATGTCCTGCCATTTAGTAAATGCCTCCGTCATATTGTCATTACAAACCGTTAATAGCATATCACTATGTTTTTTTGTTAACTCATCGAACCCTTTTTCATGTTCTCCGAGCAAAAAAACCTTGGGTAGCTGTTGAGCAATGCCTACTGAAAGAGATAGACAGGCAATTAGGGTTATTATAAATGCTTTCATGTAAATAAATTAAGCAAAATAAAACAATGCCCTATTTTGGGCGTTTCTACCGTTTCCATTTTAAAATAGATCTAAATAGAGATCTACTCTTTGGTTGCTTTACAAATATATTGGGGGTTTTCGGTAAAATCGGCATAAAAACCGATGTTAAAAGAACAATATACAAAATTAAACGGGTAAAATGAGTCTAATAAGGCGCGAACCGCTTATTTTGGGTTTAATTTAACATTATAGGTCAAACTTATAACTTAACCGCTAACCATCAGCACTTTACCATTAGATAATATGCACAAAAATTTTGCCATATTATCAAAAAAATTAATTTAATGAATAATACAACCACTTCTCTACCTGGTGATACTTCTCTCCCAACGCCGTCCAATGTCCTAGAAAAATGGGTCAAATACGATCAAGCTAACGTGAAATATAAGGTGGAAGATTTTTTCCGTACACCTGAAAAAACGGGTTACCAGCTTTCACCGGCCGGAACTCATTATGCTTATCTCGGCCCAGTAAATGGCAGAAAGAATATTTTCATTCAGGCGTTTAATGGTAGTGATCCGATCCAAATCACCCACGAAATAGAACGCGATATCAGTGGATATTTATGGGCAAATGATCACCGTTTGTTATTCATTAAAGATAGTGGTGGAGATGAAAATTTCAAATTATTAGCCGTGGATAAAGATGGTCAAAATTCCAAAGACCTAACGCCTTTCGATAAAGTCCGCATTCAAATTATTGATGATTTAAAAGATGAAGAGGACGCCATTATTATTGGGTTAAATAAAAACAATCCGCAGCTATTTGATCCCTACCGTCTAAATATAAATTCTGGTGAATTAATTCAATTGGCAGAAAACAGCAACCCCATGGAACCGCTGGACCAATGGATGACGGATCATCAAGGAAAACTTCGTTTAGCTAGTAAAGTGGTAGACGGAACCAATACCGTTTTGATGTATCGCGAAACCGAAGATCAACCTTTTCGAGAAGTGATTAAAACGGACTTCAGAGAAAGTATCTCTCCGCTGTTTTTTGATTTTACCGATCCAGATATTGTTTTTGTTAACTCTAATCTAAATCGTGATAAATCGGTCATCATTCGATTTAATCTCAAGACCGGTGAAGAAGTTGGAACACCAATTTTCAAACACGATTCGGTCGATGTTTCAGGACTTTTTTATTCTCGTAAAAGAAAAAAATTAACGCATGCAACTTATACAACCGATAAATTTCACTATCATTTTTTAGATGAAGAACGAGCAAAATTACAAGATCGGTTAGAAAAAGAATTGGGCGATTACGAAGTTTATTTGGTTAGTAAAAATCGAGCAGAAGATAAATACATCATTCGTACTTTCAGTGACCGCTCGCTCGGCACTTACTATTTTTATGATAAAAGTACAGATAACTTAGAATTGATTTCTGAAGTAAGTCCATGGATTGATGAAGCCGATATGGCTAGTGTACAGCCCATTGCGTTTACCTCGCGGGATGGTTTAAAAATTCATGGATATCTTACCTTGCCTCCAAAGGTGACTCCGAAAAATATTCCAGTGATTGTCAATCCACATGGAGGTCCTTGGCATCGGGACGATTGGGGATTTAATCCAGAAATTCAACTAATGGCCAGCCGTGGATATGCCGTTTTACAAATCAATTTTAGAGGAAGTACAGGATATGGTCGAACTTTCTGGGAGGCGTCTTTTAAACAATGGGGACAGTCTATGCAAGATGATATTACCGATGGCGTCAAGTGGCTAATAAAGGAAGGGATTGCAGATCCAAAACGCATTGCTATTTACGGAGGAAGTTATGGCGGTTATGCCACCTTAGCTGGAGTTACTTATACGCCAGACTTATATTGCTGTGCGGTAGATTATGTAGGTGTCTCCAACTTACTAACTTTTTTACAAACCATTCCACCCTACTGGAAGCCATATCTAGAAATGATGTATGCCATGGTCGGTGATCCTGAAAAAGATCGCGAAATGATGGAAACTTATTCTCCTGCCCTGCACGCAGATAAAATTAAGGCGCCACTGCTCGTTATTCAGGGTGCCAATGATCCTAGAGTAAACATAGACGAAGCAGACCAAATCGTCCGGTCTTTACGAGCTAGAGGAATTGAAGTCCCTTATATGGTCAAATACAATGAAGGACATGGTTTCCATAACGAGGAAAATAAATTTGAAGTTTACCGGGTGATGATGGGTTTTTTCGGAAGGTATTTACAGGGGTAGTTCTTAGTTTTAGCTTAGAGTTTGTCTAAA
>CAZYAC010000020.1:22765-28158 GCA_964645475.1 uncultured Saprospiraceae bacterium
ATTGACAAGTTTTTCCTATCGTAATAAATACAATTCTCCATTAATAACTTGCTGAATACCATCATCGCAGGTAAAGCCAATTTGCGAAAAATAAAGTTCTGAGGGGGCTAGCTTCCCCTTGATATTCCCATCCCAAGTGGCCTGAAGATTATTGGCCGAAAAAACTAATTTACCCCAGCGATTAAAAATTCTAATAAATCCTTGTGGACTGATACTTGGTTGTACATAAACTTCAAAGACATCATTGCGACCGTCGTTGTCTGGTGTAAATGCATTTGGAATTGCCAGTTCTGATTTTCCGCAATTTACCAACGCTACCATAGCAGTCCCACTAGCGGAACATCCAGCTGCGTTCGTAACGAGTAAGGCATATTCCTGGTTTTCCATTGGCGTAGCCACGACCTCACTACAATTATCACAGTTCAAATAATCCGCTGGAGACCAGGAAAAACTAACTGGATCACTGGTATTAATCGTTGGACTGAATAGCACAGATTGCCCCTGTTGAATAGTCGTATCCAGGTTAAAATCGACGGAGAGCAATGATTTTTCAAACTCATTTGAATACTGTAATAAAGAGCCATTAAATCGATTTCCCGGAATCTGTGGAAGCTGAGCAATTGCAGGAATGGATCCATCATCATTAACATTCGTATATCGATAAGCGTACTGATTCCAAATGTATCGCGTTGATACCCAAGGTGCATTGGCACTTCCGTATACGCGCAATTCATTCTCGCAAGAACATAAAATTTCGGCAGCACCGTCTTCGTCAATATCCACTATAACCGGATACTCATATAAATTAGTAGACAGACAAGCATCTTGGAATAAGATCGTACCATCCATTGCATTAATGATTCTAAAAAATTCCTGATCGCGATGTAGTATTTCAAATAATCCGTCACCATTAATATCAAAAATCGGAGAACCTGAGCGAGAAGACCAATCGTTGGTTTCTATTGTCCACTGATTCGAAAAAAGTTGATCTTGAAAACTATACAGTTGCAACGAATTGCTAGAACTGACTACTACTTCCGCTATACCATCCCTATCGATATCTCTGACAGCTGGTATCGAAGCGTTTCCATCAGTCGTTGCAGCAAAGGTAACATGATCCATAATAATCGGTTGTTGTATATCCCAAACATACAGCGTGGTCGTTACTTCGTCGTTGGCGCTATTAACAATGGCGTCTAAATCTCCATCTAAATCCATATCTGCCAATACGGTAAATCCATCCCCGTGGTTTCCACTGCCACTAAATACCCGATTGGCTAGTACCATCTGATTGTTGTTTGGATTATTTTCATCAAGATAAACGGCATAGACTTCATTGCCAACTACTAGCTCTTCGTCTTTACAAAATCCACAATATTCTTCCGGGAGGACATCCGCAACAATGGAGATACCATTTCCTTTTGCGCCATCTTCTGGACCTTCCAAAAGGATATCACCAGTTAAACTATTTAAGATCACGTTGCCAATAATTAATTCGGGAATACCGTCTCGATTTAAATCACTAAGGGAAGGAACACCTCCGGAAACTTTTTCGGTAGATATCCATTTCTGCACATAGTTATTACCATCAAAATGGTAGCAAACCATCTTGCCGCGAATAGCTACTTCATTTCTGAAAGCTCCGGAAATTCTAAAAAATATTTCACTCGCTCCATCCAGATCAACATCTCCTGCACAAAGCGTAGTACCGATATGACGAAACCACGGTGTCTCGATTTCCGCTTTCACGGTCCCATCGTAACTATCTAAGACCAGTAAATTTTTATATTCAATAAGTCCCTGCCAAGTACCTTTATTCCCGACGATTTCCGTTTGGCCATCTCCATCAAAATCCATCACAATAGGCGTATTATAAGGATGCCAGTTATTAGCAATTGAAGTCCATTCGCGAGTTACAGAAATAGCTTGAGGGGTGAAGTCTTCGACACATTCCATAGCGCAAGGATCGTAGTAGGAATACTGACATTCATCTGTTTGACAACAATCTGGATCATAACAATCTATTAGTCCATCCCCGTCGTCGTCAAGACCATTGTCACAAATTTCGGTAGGAGGAAGCAAAACAAATAGGTCAGCAGCTAACCCTGTTTTTGTTAAAAAAATACAAGCTATTAGAATAAAAAATCCTCTTTTCATTGTCTGATTAAGGTGTATTAGATAAAGGTAGGAATTTTTTTCAAAAAACTTATTCGTTTTTTAATTGATCTCAGGCTAAAATTCATAGATAAGTTTGGTATTTTTAGGCAATATATTGCACTAATCAAATTTTAAACATTGTCATGAAAAATTTCTTCTATAGTTTACTTTTCATCCTTATTTTCTCTCATTGTGCGACTCCAGAAACGGAAACCGCAGCTAAAAACGCCACCATTCCTGTGAATTATCCCACTACTAAAAAAACGGATCAAGTAGATACTTACCATGATACCGAAATCAAAGACGATTATCGCTGGCTAGAAGATGATAACGCCGATGACACCAAAGCTTGGGTGGGCGAACAAAACAAGGTTACCAAAGGGTATTTAGACCAAATTCCTTTTCGAGATAAACTGCGTGAACGATATGAGGAATTATATAACTATCCAAAATTATCTTCTCCATTTAAAGCAGGCGAATATTATTTTTTCTATAAAAATGATGGGCTACAGAACCAATCGGTTATTTACTATCAAAAAGGATTGGATGGAGCCCCGGAGGTATTTATTGATCCCAATTCTTTTTCCGAAGACGGTACGACGGCCATCAGTTTAGCTGGTTTTTCTAATGACAATAAATACGTAACCTATTCTCGTCAAGATGCTGGATCAGATTGGCAAAAATTTTATATTATGGAAGTAGCCACCAAAAAGCTATTGTCTGACGAACTAGAATGGGTGAAGTTTTCCGGTGCCAGTTGGAAGGGAGATGGTTTTTTCTATAGTCGTTATCCTGCACCTAAAGAAGGAGATGAATTTTCAGGAGACAATCGCAACCACAGTGTCTATTTCCACAAATTGGGAGACGACCAGTCCAAAGATCAATTGGTCTATGAAGACCCTAAAAATCCCAACATGTATCACTATGGTGGTGTAACCGAAGATGAACGCTTTTTCATCCTTTACGCAGCTCCCGGTACCGATGGATATGCCGCATACTACAAAGATTTAGATAAGCAAGGCAGCAAATTTGTTACGTTGTTTGAAGGGTATAAAAATAAAAGTTCTGTAGTGCACAATATTGGTGACAAAATGCTGATACAAACGGATATCGATGCTCCAAAATATCGAATGATAGAATTGGATATTAACAACCCCGATCCAAAAAACTGGAAAGAGTTGATTCCTGAAACGGAAAATTTGCTACGAGGAATTTCTACAGGCGGTGGAAAATTATTTGCCAGTTATTTACAGGATGCGACAACTAGAATTTATCAGTATGATTATGATGGTACTAATAAAAAGGAAATAAAATTGCCAGGATTAGGATCTGCTTTTGGTTTTGGAGGAAAGGAAGAAGACAATTCCCTATTCTACACTTTTACTTCTTTTATCTATCCTGGGACTATCTTCCAATACGATGTAAAAAATGGTAGTTCCGAGGAGTTTTATAAAACAGAATTAAAGTTCAATCCGGGAGATTATATCGAAAAACAGATTTTTTATACAAGTAAAGATGGTACCAAGGTTCCTATGTTTATTGTACACGCTAAAGATTTAAAACTGGACGGAACGGCTCCTACTTATCTTTATGCGTATGGAGGATTTAATGTAAGTCTGACACCTTCTTTTAGTACTTCTAGAATTTTATTATTAGAAAATGGTGGTGTATTTGCGATGCCTAATTTAAGAGGTGGTGGAGAATATGGGGAAGAATGGCATAAAGGCGGGATGCTACAAAACAAACAAAACGTGTTTGATGATTTTATCGCAGCAGGAGAATACCTGATCGGCAATGATTATACAAATAAAGAAAAACTAGCCATAGCTGGAGGATCAAATGGCGGCTTATTGGTTGGTGCAGCAATGACCCAACGTCCAGATTTATTTGCAGTGGCCTTGCCGGCAGTAGGAGTAATGGATATGTTGAGATACCATAAATTTACCGTTGGAAAAGGCTGGATTCCCGAATATGGAAGTAGTGACAACCCTGAAGATTTTAAAAATTTGCTTTCTTATTCTCCACTTCACAATCTAAAAGAAGGGACCGCATACCCAGCAACAATGGTCACCACAGCCGATCATGATGATCGAGTAGTCCCTGCTCATTCCTTCAAATTTGCTGCTAAATTACAAGAAGTACATAAAGGTGAAAATCCCGTTTTGATTAGAATTGAGACGAATGCTGGACATGGTGCTGGAAAACCTACTTCAAAGATCATTGACGAACAAGCAGACATCTGGTCTTTTGTCTTTTATAATACTAATGCACCCGTAAAATATCTAGAACAATAGTCTTTAGAACAGGACAGGATTCTAAAATTTAATAAGAGGCCGCATAACTATTCGTTAAGCGGCCTCTCATTTATTCAAAACTAAAATTTGGCATATTTTTTTCTTTAGACACATTTAGAAACTTTTAATTAGTTCTCTCGTTAGAAGTTTCAGAGCATATAGCTCATTTTTTAGAAACCTTTGAATCATTCTAAAATAAACACAATGAAATATTCTATCTACACCCGAGGTCCGTCCGGACCCAATGAATTACACGCAACCTTGTTTTTTAAATTTCATACTGTCCATTAACTTGTTTCAGTTGTCTGGTTATGCGTTTTTTACGCTATAAGTGCTTTCCAGATGAAGCAACTAGATGGGTCTGCTTTCCCGTAAATTAACGATTATGAGTACCCTATAACGCCATCATAACAATTTAAATACAAAAAATATGTCATATGTTAAATAAATGTCTTGCATTGTATTTCTAACTTTATTTTCTTAACCCAACGAATAAACACAAAACAAAAAGACAAGACAATTTCAGTACATGGCAGGAATATCGAAACTCTTCGGAGATCGATATTCCTTTTTTATTTTCAAAAAAAACTACACACCAAATTGTGTCAAATGATGATCCAGATGTTTTGCAAAAAGCGTACTCCATTCCGCTGACGTTAATTTTCCAAAAGAATTAGATTCTTTTTGTTCAAAATGGTCCGCTCCCAAAGACTGTGTTTGATTAACATAGTCGATGAGTTTTTTCTTTTCTTTTTCAAAATCCTGATTAGGGTCGACAAGAAATGCAGGTGCAGTACGATTATTTTTTCCGTAAGGTTTCGGTCCAACTACAACGGGTTTAACGAACCGAGTTAACATCCATCGCACCAAAAAATTAGGCTGCGGATACTTATCGGTATACGCCATATCATAAGCGACATTAACATGTGCCAACATCTGGGC
>CAZYAC010000021.1:0-27749 GCA_964645475.1 uncultured Saprospiraceae bacterium
CTAAAAAACTAATATTTGTAACTGATTATTTGAATGAATTAAAGCACAGAAGAAATTTTTCAATTACTTTTTCTCAAAATAAAAAATTACCGAACCATTGAAATAGAAAATTATTCAACAACTCAAAAGAGTTGATAGCCGTAGTTTTCTAAAGTAGCTTTGTATTGTTTCCATTCTCCGATGTCATGCCACGATCCTTCACTGACCGGAAACACCCCAACTTTTCCGTTTCGTTCTGTTATTTTTTCAATCAAATGAGTGATATGATAAAACTCATTTTCAGGAATTTCATCTAGTAAATGAGGCTCAATTATATAGAGTCCGGCATTCACCAAATAGGTCATTTGTGGTTTTTCTTTTAAGGCTTTTAAGTTTCCATTGATGTCTACCTCAATCGTTCCATAAGGAATTCCATATTGTTTGATGGCAGCAATAAGGGTTAGTTCATTATTATTGGAAGTATGATAATTATAAACTTCCGTAAAATCCTGATCAATGAGAATATCACAATTAGAAACAAAAAAAGTCGAGTTGATTTTATTCTTTAGTAAAGATAAACTTCCCGCAGTGCCCAGAGGTTTGTCTTCTGTAAAAAAAGAAATATTATAAGTTTTATCCAAAATATTTTCAAAATGATTAACAATCATTTCCGCCTTATAATTAACAGAGGCGTAAAACTGGGTAGCCCCCATTTGAACAAACCGATCAGCAATAATTTCAATCATTGGTTTTTCCCCTAAAGGAATCAACGGCTTCGGAATAATGTTAGTGATCGGCTTTAATCTTGTTCCTTTTCCACCAGCCATAATGACCACTGGTAAATCCAAATTACCCTTTGCAATGGTAAAAGCAGTATTAAAAATATCTTCCCAGTAATGAATTTTTACTAGTTCGCCTTTGTTATTGAGCACTGGCATAAATTCTGTGCGATGCTCTAACATTACTTGCTTTACCTCTTCTAAAGTATCCTCTTCCTTGACAACTATTACTTCTCGATCAGGTCTAAGAATGTTTTTAATAGGAATTTTAAAATCCTGATTATTAATTAGATGTCGTTGCACATCCCCAATACTCAAAAGTGTTTTATAGGCATTATGCTTATCTGTAACGATTAGTAATTTTCTACTAATGGTATCCATCCGTTCAATAGCCGTGATTAATAGTTCATCTTCACAAATAAAAATATCTGCCATTAGGAAATAGGTTTATTACTCAAGATTGCTGAGTATCATAAAAAACAAGATAAAGAAACAGGTTTTATAGCTGTCTCTTTTTAGATTTAGAACAACTTCTTAGTTACCCTTTTGATGTTGCGTGTAGGTATTAGCTAAAAAGGCAAAAGTTTTTTTTGCACAATCCTCCCAAATATATTCTTGTGCTAATTGCTGTGCTTTTTCAGCGTTCGATGCTCGTTTTTCAGGTGAATTTAGCATCTCCTCTATTCCATGGAAAGTACTTTCTACCGAGGTAGGATCAAAATAAAAACCAGCATCCTGCAAACAATCTGGCATTGGACCTTTGTTGGAGCACGCAATAGGACGGCCTGTGGACATGTATTCAATTAAGATTGTCGGAAGATTTTCACAGCTTGATGAAAAAGCATAAGCATGCGTTTCTTTTCTTAATTCTATCAACTTTTCATCAGAGGCGAATCCGTGATATTTTATGAAAGTTTCGTCAGGGTCAAGCTGATTTATAACACTTGATAATTTTTTACCTGCGGGACTAAAGTTGACCCTACCAGACAAATTCAGTTCAATTGGGTAGCCTGCTTTACGAAGTTTTGCAATAGCCTCTGCTAAGACCCACTGATGTTTATAAGCCGACACAGGAGAAACATATAATATTTTGAATGGATTTTGTTCAGAATAAGCGCTGATAAGCAGCTGTTCTTTTTTCTCAAAAAAAAAGATTTTTCTAGCGCCAAATGCGATGATGTCTTTATTTTTTGGGGCAAAAAAATTTTTTGAAAAATAATTAAATGCATAATTTGAAAGAAAGATAATACCATTGGCTTTTTTAAATGATTGCAGCTGGTCTCGCAATATTTTTTCAATTTTGAAACGCCACAAAGTCCAACCATACCGTTCTCTTTCTTCTTTTTCAAAAGGTAGCATATTCATGCAACATACTACAAAAGGACGAAATTTATTAAGGTAAATTCCACCTGGGCTATATAGAAGATCGACCTCTTTTTTCAGTGCTTTTGTCAGGTGTCGTTTTTGCCAAAGCTGTCGATATAAAAGCCCTTTATCTAAATATGGGTGACGTCTAATTTCTAACCAAGGCTTTTCGGGAAGTTTTTTAGCTACTTTGGCAGATGCCCAAACGATTACTTTTTCGATTCCATTTTCCTCAGGATTGCCAGCTTTAAGTAGCTCCAACAGATAGTTAATAATTCCTCCACTACCTACATTAGATGCATCTATTCCTACTACCATATTTTAATACCAGTTATGATCTTTTTCATACCCAAGATAAATTAATTCTTTACCAGCATAATGGTCAAACACCTGACAAGCTTCCTTGGAAAAATGATTCTTCCAATCTCCAGCAACCCCTTTTCTTAAAAAACTTTTTTTGTCTTCTTGTCCTGGTTTACGTTTTGTTTGATTGGCAAAGGAAAATCGATGAACAACCTCATTAAGTTTTTTTTCATCAATTTTCTGATTTGTTAACTGAGTTAAAACTTTTGAAAGTGCAAGGGAAGTATCTGTAAGAAGTTCTTCATATTTTATATAAATCACATCCTCTTTGCCATAAAAAGAGCGTACGAATTCACTCCAATTAAATCGAAATTTACCTTGATTATATCTAGTGAACATGTATTCAATATATTTAGGAAGATTCGCTTTAATATCTTGATAATCATCAAAACCAAAATCACGTTGAAAGTTTTTAACCACAGAAGATTTAATTTCTTCCATACCAGAAAACATGTGAAAATAAAAAGACACAATCGTATCTCTACCATCTCTATTCAAACAAATTAGATTGTTGAACTTAGGATCGTAAAGATGATGTCCATGTAATAAACTTTTTTGAATTTTTGCTGATTCATTTTCTGGAAAAGGAATTTCCAAGTAAGTTGATATCAAATTAGATAACCAAGTTCCTCCAGATTTAGGAAATTCTGTCAACAATATTAAATCTAATCGTTGTGATAATAAATGCCACATCAGTAATCGTTTGGATGCTGCCATTCTTATCCCCATTTTAGATCTTCTTTCAGCTTTTGCCATTGACCTGAATTAATGTTTTTGCAATACTGCCCATCGTAACTGTTTCTATTTTACCGGCCTCTCTTAATCTTTTAGCTTCCTGCAAGACCGCTTCTAATGCTTGAAAATGTTCTTCTTCTTTATAACCAAAATTAAACGGGTGAAACCATAAATGAATGATTTTACTATCTTTTGCTGCTTGCCGTAATCCTTTAATCGCTTTTATTTTTAGGCTGGCTGTTGGATAATTTTTTTTCATTCCTAGATGGGAAATTCTAAAGAGCAAACTCCCAGGAATCTTTACTAGGCCTAATTCATCTACACTTGCTTCCACGGTGCGGGCAGGGGTAGGTAAAAAACTATCCACTTGTCGAATTATTTTTTGAACAAGTTTGGGGAAATCAGAATACCAATAAAGATCCGGTGAACGATAAGTCAATATTCCATATTTTTTTAACACCTCTCTATGACCAATCTGATTTTTGGGAAAGACAATGGAACGAATTTCATGATCGTGTTTTATTGCCATTGCTTTGGCAGCTTCCATATCTTTTTCTAACAATTCTCGATCTTTTACCTCTCCCCAAAAAGCATGATTATACGTATGTGTTGCTAATTCGTGTTTTGTTTTATAACTCTTGATATTATCAACTAGCTGGGTGTCAAACAGAAAAGAATTCTTCTTATCATTTAAAATAGCATCTTGATAAATAGAGTTGTCTATTTCAGAAAAAAAAGAATTTAAGTCTTGATTAAAATAAGGACTAGGATTTTTTTCATCTTCCAACAATCTTCCAACAATTGCCCAAGTAGCAGGCGTGTTATATTTTTCAAACAGCTCTAATAGCTTATCGATTATTTTACTTGTTTTCTCAAAGAATGGATAGAACATTTTTTTTTCTTCTACTCCTATTCTACCCCAAGCAAATTCTGTATCGAGCGATATAACAAATTTCCCTTTACTGGACATTACTACTCGTTTTAATTCCCCAAGGTGTTTTTTTATTTAAAAATTCCTCCAGTAGCGTCACATCTTCTGAATAAAAATCTTGTAGCCGTAGTATATTTTTTTCAGCAAGTGAAATAGAATTATCTGGTGTAATTTCTTTGGTATTCATTTTTTGATAAAAACTAGAAATTAATTGCTTAGGAAGCTCAAGTATTTTGCCAAGCAATTCTGATTGCATGGTTAGCTTTAAGAAAAACGATCTTAATTTTTTATAAGTTTGAAACACGGCTTCGTTTCGTACTTCTTGTTTTTGATTGTGTTGAACAAACTGATACGAGTCATAAATAGTGGCATCTAACTTTAACGCTTGGCAGAGTTTTGTCAAAACAAGTTTAGGGTCTTTTTCCATTTCTTCTAAAAAGAGAATAGAGATTTGATCTCGATTAAACAAAGAAAGAAATGGTTGGAGAAATTTAAAATAATTTCCAGTACCTAACATTTTTGAGCCATAGTTATCTGCCTCTTTGGCAAAGCTTTGCGTAATAAATTCATCAAAGTCTATATTTTTATCAACATATCCAGTACTCTTTCCATGAAAAAATAAAGATCGAAATCGATCAACAGGATTTCTTAGGATAAAAATAAGATGCACTTTTTTTAAGGAATCATAGATGGCCTTAGGCGTATTATTGCTATAGAGGTAATCCGGCGTTGCTTCTAATTTAATCTGTCCTTCCTGATGATTTTTAAAAAAATTATCAAAAGCTTCAATGCCTTCTGAGTAATGATACATGGGTTTAGAAGGAATATCTTTATACTCCAAATCAAGGAAAAATAAAGTTTGTTTTAAATCAGAACCACAAATGGAAGAATGATCTGACAAGTATTTAAACAAAGAGGTCGTTCCTGATCTTGGTGCACCTGCAATTATGATATAATCTAATTCCATAAAAGAATCTACTATTTTTTCCAAGCGAAAACATCGCCTTCTCTATGAGTCCATTCTTTTACATTCATTTTGGATTTCTCTCCTTTTGAAATAATGGTTTCACAACCAAAAGATTGCAAATAATCCGCAATTGCGGTATTGATAGGATCTCCTGTCTTTCCGTCTTCGAATCGAGCATGACCTTTTGAAAAAATTCTACACTTACCGGAGTTTTCTATCAATTTTGAGGCACCTTTTAGCACTTCAAATTCAGCACCATTCACCGTAATACTTAAATAGTTAAATGCTTTAATGCCTTGCGCGTGCAGCATATTATCTAAGGTATCCACAGGAATTTCTATTTTTTCAGTATACGTTGTTCTATAATCATTATCCATGACCACACCATCCACAGGAATTTTGTGATCCCCTTTAAAATCATCACTTCGATAAAACGTGAGGGTTGTTTCTTTGCTCCAAGCACCTTTATTAATGATGATTACATTTTTATGGTTGAGGTGGGCCAATTCTTTTTTTATATCTGTCGCATTTTCCGGATCAGCTTCAATGATAATAACTTTCCCATTTGGGCCCGCCATATTAGAAAACCGTTTAACCGTGTAAGCATTAGGAGTTCCAACTTGTATAGCAACATCTCCGGAATTGACTGCTAGGTAAAGCGGAACGCTATTCTGAAAAGAAAGAATCCAACGAAAAAGTTTTTCTTTCATGTTCCCATCAGGAAGAATATATCGCAAAGGGTATAAAAATACGTGTCTGATATTTCGTTTTATTCTTTCGGTATTCATGATTTATAATATAAAAATTAATTCGCTTCGTCTCAATATGAAATAACCACAGAGGACATAACTTGAAAATCATTTAAGTCAATTCTAACTATGTTGTCTTGAAATGTGAAATTTAAGGGCTTTCCTGTAACTGCATCAATAACCTTCTTAGGTTTATTTTTAGAATTTCTCAGAAGCATTGTATTCTTAGTCGCTTTAGCTTTTTGGGGAGCTAAACGTTTTTTTGCTTTATCTCTTAGTTTATATTTATTGATTCTTCGATATGCAAACCGTTCTACCCAGTCGAAGTCGTTGATACAGTTAATGACAAATTGATTACCCGTTTTCTTTTTAAAAGCTCCAAGTTGAATTTTTGGATTATCGGATAAAAGTTGTACTGGAGCAGTTTCAAGTAAGTAAGCATGTTCTTGTAAAAAATCTCTAGTGGCTTTTTCTTTTGAGGTCAAAGAATTCCAATTCCATTTACTTTGGTTATAAATTATATTACCACCATCAGATTGATAATTTTTAAGATGTTTTTTCACTGCCATAGAAAGGTCATTTTTCTCTACAACGAAAACATGTTGATAATCTTTAAATTTGCCACTTTCCATTTGTGAATCTGTAATAAATGACACCGGTACACGCTCTCTCATCAAGGCTTCAAAAACGCCATCAGTCGGAAGAATAACTTTTTCCCAAGCTTTTTTGGGATTACTTAGATATTGGTTTCTTATTTTTTCAGGAAAATAAATACCAACCCATTTAACTGGTTCTGTTTGTTTTAAATAAGGACTCAAAGTTCTTCCCAAATCAAAAGAGGAATCCAACATTGCATCTGGAATTTTAGCTTCTTCCATATCTAAATTTGCAATTCCTCCGTGAGTTAAAACACTTGCCGTAGCGTAAAGTGCATTTGTTTCGTCTAAAAACCCGGAGCACCAAACATGAGGTGGGCGTCCATTTGTAGCGTTTCGGCTAAAAATAATTCCTTTAGAGATTTGAATATCTTTTTGAATAGGTAGGTTTAAAGAAGCATCTGAAAATGCAAGTCTGTTTTTTGAAATAACTTTATAAGCCAAACCGTACTCCGTTTTCAGTAAATCTACATTCTGAAATAAATTTTCGGATAAATGAAAATTAGCTAAACTTGGCCAAGTGTTCGCACTTACAATTAAAACAGCATCTTTATTAATACTATGTATCGTCTCTCTAATTTTCTTCATCCTTTTCACTAAAGATTGATGAGCTTCTTCTTTGTACACTTGCCAATTTTCATCTTCTTCATTTTCAGGTACTGCCATTTTTCTATTTCTCACAAAAATTGCTTGGCAGAAATTACACCAACATCCATTTGTAGGAATATGCAAATGATCAAAATAAATACCGTCAACGCCCATTCGGATCAATTCTTTGATCCGAGTCAGTAAAAAATCAAAATGAGGGGAATTCAAGCATAAAACAGGTCCTCGTCTAACGGAAAAAGCTGCTCCATCACTTTGGCGACAAACCCATTCTGGGTGTTTTTTTTGAGCCCATTTATCTCCAACATGCCAGTAGTAAGCGATAACAGAAGTGTTTTCTTGGTGTGCTTTTCGAATAATATCTTCTGCAATTGTAGGATTTGTATCTTTTAGTCTTGGACTAGTCCTTCCAATTCTACTCTTCCAATATGCAGGTTCGCCACCAGATTTAAAATGACGGGTTACCACATTTACGCCCTTAGATTTCATGATTTTATTCAAATCATAAAATCTCGAATCTTTAAGATATTTTCCTAAAAAACGTGTATGTGCCTGCACCCTATTTTCATCCATCCAATCTGGCAATTCATAAGAATCTTCCATTCGAGTATCGTCTTCTTTGCTATTTATTGTATTCTTAGTTTTGCAAAAGCTAAACAGAAGAACAAACAAAAAACAAATAAATACATGTATTTTATTACTACTAAAGTGTCTCATAGAAACCTATTGAGGGTTTTTAATAACTGCTATCACAGAAAAGGATAACCATGGAAAAATTCTAGCCAAAAATTTTCCAAAGCTATCAAAAACACGATAGCTTCTAACTAAAGGAAGAGGGACATAATCAAACTTCCATTTAACTATTTTTCCACCTACTAAATTCTCAATAAAGTTATTAAAGGTAGATCTATCCCAGGTGAAAACACCTTGTGAAAATTGTTTTCTTCGTAAATTATTAAAAATCTTATTAAGGTTCATCGCATTGGCTACAGCAATAATTATCATCCCGTCCTCATTAAGTAATTTTAATAACTCTTTCATTGTATAAGTTGGATTAGGATCATAATGTAAAACATGAGAAATGAGTATAACATCATATTTTTTTCCATCATTGATAATATCATCAATCGAAGTCATTAACAAGTTGTGTTTAACATCTACCCGTTTACAAGTCAGATCTAAACATTTTTGATCAACATCTGTAATGGCAACATTAAATTTAGAAGATAGTTTTTCTAGTTCAACTAATGTATTTCCCGTACCACATCCTAAATCAAGTAAATCTTTTTGATTATCTTTTGTCAAATCTACCGCCAACTCTGCGACCATCGTGTGATATGGACGAACAGGTTGCTGATATGAAATAGTTATGTTTTTATCTTCTTGAGAAATCTGCAAAGCTGGCATTTTTTATGTTTTTTTTAGATAAAGCACTATAAATAACCTGTACGTATAATTGCTTTTGAACTTGCCAATCAAACCAATCAGGTGTTTCATCTAAAGGATAATCTTCGGACAAAATGTATTCTATAAATTCTTTTGTTGAGGATCGAAGGTTTTTTGTAAGATTCGGTATTTCCCCAATAGGTGTGGCAACAATAGGAAGTCTTGCTGCGAGGGCTTCTAAAAGTACCGTAGGAGAAGCATCTTTATTAGTAGGATAAACAATTAAGTCTGCACAATGATAGTATTTTGGCAAATCATCTCTTTTTATAAATCCTGTAAGATGAACATTGTCTTTATCGTAAACTTCAAATTCTGAGCTAGCGCTTCCTTTTCCAATGATACAAAATTGAAACTTATCACTTTGATTTAAAACGCCTTCAATGATAGATTTCAATTTGTCAATACCTTTATCGGGCTCAAGTCTTGCAATAAAAATTATAGTTGTTTTATTAACAGAAAGGTTTAATTTTTCTTTCAGTGCTTTTTTATCAAACCCACCTTTAGGCGGTGCAAACTGTTGGCTTGTAAACGGTTGAGCAAGCGTTATTAATTTATCTTTTGGAAAGTCTCTAGCTAAAAATTTCTGTTCTAAGTTTTTTCCAATTGGTAAAATTACAGATGCCTTCCGTAAAGAATAAACCAAAATTTTTTCGTAGATATATCTAGTATAAAAAGTCCGAAAGAATCCAGTTACGATATTTTTTTCATCAAAGAAATCACCTGTAATACGTGTTACTACAGCTATATTTTTTTTACTTCCTGCTAACATACACGACATAACTCCGATAGGATAAGGTTGTGTTATACTCATAATGACATCAGCATTCGATCCTATTGCAGCTTTAACTGCTCGATAAGAATATCCTAAATTTTGCACATTGAATTTCGGGGCATCTACTTCTATCATTTTACAATTACTAGAAAGAACTTCTGGTATTGTATTATTTTTTCCTAAGACAATACTGATTGAAAAGTCATCCTTAAGCATTAAGGTAAGATTAGTCAAAACAGAAACTAAGTTAGGATAAAATTGCGCCCGAGTTATTAATGCTAATCTTGGCTTCTTATTTTGCATTTTTTTCTACTGATTTATTCCATACCGATACTTGGTGATCTAAAAATGATTCCACAAAAAGAATATCTTTTTGAAATTTTCGATTTAGTTCTTGTTCAACATCATTACTCATTTTATCGTATGTAGTTTGTTTTAAATTACGATGTTGCACTGTTTTGAGCATACGCTGACCAATATTATGAATGGGTTTTGGCAAATTTAAGTTGAGTTGTTTTCTTAATTGCCGAATACTTCGAATACTTTGATCAAGAACTCTCGATCGAGGCATTGCTGATTTATTTTTAACTACTTTTTCTAACGATTCCACAGAATTAATATCAAGGAATTCGCAAAGAGAATTAACAACATTTTTTGGGTTTTTAAAAAACTCTTCAGAAATCAATATTTTTATATTTTCTTTAGGAAAAAATTTTAAAAATCTTTCTAAGTTTTCTTGATAACTACTATGCTGAAAATATCTTTGAAGACGAGGGTGTTGTTGTTTTATCATTTCATCAAATGAAATGTTCGGAATACTTCCAGTTTTCCTTTCTTGCCAATAATGAGAATAAACTCTTTTTACAGGTTCTCTCAATAAGAAAACAAGTTTTACATTTGGAGCTATTTTGTGAATATTTTCTGCAGCATCTGGAGTATTAAAATAAATTACGGAAGATTCGCCTTTCAATTTTTCTGAATTTGGAAAAAGAGATTGATACCAGTCTAGACCTTTGCTCCAATTCCCATCATTTGAAAAGAAGTTATTTTTTTTTACTTCTGTAAAAAACTTTGGTTCCATTCCATCTGCCATACAAATTTCAGAATGATTTTCTAAGTAAAAATTTAAGGTTCTTGTTCCTGATTTACCAGCGCCCGCAATAATAAAATCAACTATTGTTTGTTTTTTATTCATTATCAGATAATTAACTTTCTTTCCAATGTTTTAAATCAATAGCTAGTATGTCTTCTAATAATTCAATATCACTAATGTACATTTCACGTAATTTTTTTCTATCAGCCTCGGCAAACTTAGGGGATTCATTTTTTTTGATAGGCCTCATCAAGCTTTGTCTAAGTCTAGTACGAACTTCTTTTTGGAGGTGTAATGGCACTATTTTTCTAAAACTTGCACCAAAAAACGATGGCATATTCGACATAAGGTAATACAACAGTTTACTCTTTGGTTTAGACGCTGTATTTTTCTTTCTATTAAAATCTATTTCTATTTGTCCCTCAAGGTCTAAAAATTCAAAAATTTCTTTTAGCAATAATTGAGGTTTTTTTAATTGTTCATAAAAAAACACTTTAAATTGACTTTTTGGATAGGCTGCCTGCCATTTTTGAATCTGTTGACCATATAACCCCCCTTCAAAATATCGTAAAAAAATACCCGAGTTATTCGCTCTTCGTTGAGGCTCGTCAGCAATGGCATCCCAAAAGTCAAGCTTTTCGACCATATTCCTTTTTCGATGTTGGTAATTGGACCAAGCTCTGTCAACAGGATCACGAAGAATAATTAAAAATTTAGGAATATGATCACCTAAGCTTGATTTCATCCTTGGAATAACGGTCTCAGGATGTCCTAAATAAGCAGGTGTTCCTTCACCAAATTTTTTATAAGATTCCGCACCGTAAAAATATTTTTCTAAATAAAAATCTACTCCTTTATCAAAAAGAAAATCATCCATAAAAAAACGAGTTTCTTTAAATTTGCAAGGAAAAATATCTGGATGTTGGATGATATAATGAAACAAAGAAGTGGTTCCTGCTTTAGGTGCACCAATTAAAAAAAAATCTGGGAGTCTTTTTTTTTTATTCATAATTATTGCTTGGCAATCAATTTTTTACCCTCGATGATATTAAAAACGGAGGGGTTTATTTTTAATTTAGTAAGGACAAAAAATGTCATTAACAAATTTCTAAAAACCCATGCTGTTGCAGTTCCTATTGCTGCTCCAATAATTCCGTATTTTGGAATGAGCAAAAAGCATAAAATAATATAAAAAATATTACTTGCTAATTCACTTTTAGAAGCCAATCCAGCATGGTCTGTCATACTAAGGAGAATGGCAACTGGTCCAGTAAGAATAGAAATCACCTTACCTAAAGCAAGAATAATTAATAAAATATAACCTGCGACTATCTCTTCCCCAAAAAGACCTAATATCCATTTACCCAAAACAACCAAAAAGATAGACGTCAAAATTGTGGCAACGAAGGATATTATGGACATTCGAAAAACAACTTTTTGAATTTCTGATTTGTCTCCTACGGCATGAAAACTACTGATATAAGGCTTGATGACACTATTCGTTATTCCTGATACAAATCCTATCAGTGGTATTAATCTTGAAACGGCAGCATAAACGGCTAACTGTCCAGGAGGAGTAAAAAAACCAAGGATAATTACATCTGCTCTTTGGTTGATAATTTGCGAACCAGAGATAAAAAAAAAAGGTTTTGATAGGGTTGCCCAGCTCATGGATTCCTGAATTTTTTTAGTTTTCTTCATCAGATCTAAATCAAGGAATCGAGAAATTATGATAAAATTAATTATAACGACTGAGGCGTAAATTATCCCTACAATAAACATGGTCAAGGATGCAGAAATTTCCTTATGAAAAAGATATAATAAACCAAAAATGGTTACGAGTATGACATTTCTAAAAATGTTAATAGGAATATCTGAAATAACAACTTGCTTTAAACCAACTAGGGTACTTTGTTGTAGTAGAGCTATGCTAATAACGGGCAAGGTAAAAAGAAGTCCAACCAAAAAAGTTTTATTATAAATTGGAAAAATTTGAGGATTAAAATAAAAAATAACAGATCCACAAATTCCAATTATAAGGCTAGTGATCATAGTAAACCCATAGGCATAAATGAAAAGAGACTTCATTTTACCAATTTCTTTCAGGGTAGCAAATCTTGAAAGATATCGAATGAGCATAGTTGAAAACCCAAATCGACTACAAACACTTAACAATAATAACCAAGAATTGACATAAACAAAAATGCCATATTGTTCACTACCAATAGCTCTAAACAACAATATATTTACAATTAATGCTAAAGGTGTACTTATTATCCTAACTAATGTAAGCTTGGATATTCGATTAATTATTTCCCCTTTTAGAAGATTCTTGAATACTTTTTTTAGCAAAAGAAGAACATTATTTCTTATACGATTTATAGAATAATAGTACTAGATTAAAAATAAAGAAAATGCCTATTCCTTTCATTCCTCTAAAAAAATCAACCAAGAAATTATCCAAAGCAAGAATAAGAAATTGTCCCCAGTTAAACATTCCTAATAGCATTACCATTAAGAAAAAACTGTCGCCATATAAAGCATACTTTAACATGACAGACCAAATAAATCCCATAAGAATACCGCCAATAATAGTACCGAACCACCAAAATTGCCAATAAAAAGAACCTCCACCTGTTTCCCAAATACGAGAAGTTGTTCCGAGTTCACGACCTGCTACTGCAGCAGCCATCGTATCTTTGGTTTTATTTGTGGATAAAGTAACTGGTTTATTTTTATAGATAGCCCGCGGAATGATTTCATAGGGGATGGTGCTATAAGTTTTCAACATAACATGCCCTTCTCTTTCTGCATGTTGAGCTAGAGCGCCAGCCGATTTAGGAAGAACATTTTTTCTTGCTATTTGTACAATGATATTTTGAATGCTAAAGATTCCTTCTTTTGCCACATGCGCATTATCAAAAGCTCTTTGGTTTTCAGATAAATCCTCAATCACCGCAGCACTTAATTCTTTGTCATATAAAGGTGACCGTAAGATATCAAAGATAGGACTCAGTGCAAATAAAAGAATTCCTATGGCAAATGCCCATTTCATAATTGAAAAAATCCTTACCCCTTTAAAAACTAATACAATGGCAATAAATACTAAAGACCGAACAATATCACCACGTTGCATATCAAGAATAGCACCTACAAAAATAGAAGCTATTAATAATACCCATAAAAACTTGATGATATATTTTTTCTGATAGACTGAATGGAGTTCAAGATTATTCTCTTTTTTGATATAGTATACCGCCAAAATTGCAGTAATAAAAGGTAAAAAAAGATTCTTGTAAATCCCTATTGTCCCGAACGATCTGATCTGCTCACTACCTGAGTTATACAAACTATTGGTAAATCCATAAGAATAGCTTTGTGAATAGACATAGGCATAAGCTACAAAAGTAAGTGCAGCATAAATTAATGCTAAGGCATGTGTATTTTTATCGAAATGAAAAGGGGTAGATGATACCTTTATTTTTAATCCAAATAAAAAACCAAGTTGCCACAACAGCAAATAAACTAAGTTGATTTTCACACCAAAAAATACCTGTTCCCACGACAAATCATAGAAAAAGTAGGTATCTCCAGTCATATAGTAATATATAACTATAGGAACATTTGAGGCTATCATAATTCCCGCTCCCCATAACATAAAAAAGGAAACAAGTTGATACTTCTTTGCACTAAGAACATATATCATATTAAAAATAAGACTCAAAAGATAAATCCCTATTATGACATAAGCACTAAACGGCATACCACTTAATTATTTTAGCGTTCCAAAAACCAAGAAACTGTTGCATCCAAACCTTTATCCAAATCATTCTTACAAACCCACCCTAAAACATTCTTTGCTTTAGAGGTATCCGAAAAATTTCGCATTACATCACCTACTCTTTTTTCACCATGAATCAAATTTACATCTTTTAACCCGTGTTTTTCCAACGCCCCGACTAATTGATTGGTCGCCTCAAGAACCGTCGTCTCCTTGTTGGTTGCAATCTGAAAGACTTCTCCTCCTACTCCCGGTTTATTCGCGGCTTTCCAAACTGCATCGACTAAATCTTCGGTAAAAATAAAATCACGCGTCTGGCTTCCGTCACCATAAATCTCCAGCGTCTCTCCGTTTAAAGCCTGACGAATAAACTTAGCAACTACACTACTCTTATGAGTTGATCCAGGTCCGTAAACATTTCCAAAACGTAAGGCCACCGTGTCTACACCATAACTATTGTGAAAAGCAGAACAATACCCTTCGCCCGCTAGTTTGCTCGCACCGTATGGTGATACCGGATGACAGGCCAGTTCTTCATGAATTGGTGGATTACATTCTCCGATAGGTGCACCACTAGAAGCGAAAACAAATCGTCCCACTTTATTTTGGCGACATCCTTCTAAGTAATTAAAGGTACCTACTACATTCGTCATACAGTCCATCCGTGGATTTTCCACCGATGGTCCAACACCTGTATTAGCTGCAAAATGGACCACCACGTCTGCACCACGGGTAACCTGTATTGCCAACTCCGGATCCATAATATCTCCGACCACTAACTGAACTTCGCCAGACTTCCATTCCGCCTTATCAACCGCTACCCGTTCGGTAAGATCGGTAGCATACTGTAAATCTTCTTCTTTGCCAACGGATAGGTTATCTAAGATTCTAATGGCAATACTTTCTTCTTTTTTTAAAAGTTCTTTGACTAGATTTCTTCCTAAAAATCCACATCCTCCAGTAATTAACCAATTCATTATTTTTTCCATTTTACGCGAGGGAATACTTTGCTCTCATCAATGTTAGCTTTGTATTTCATCGCAATTTTCATCATGTCCGCCAATACTTCAGTGGTCATGTAATTAGGCTCCAATCCTAAATCTAACAGTCCAGTAGATGTTGGATTATAATAGTGTTCTTCTGGTTCCCGTCGTGGGTTAGGAATAGATTTAACTTCTACATCAATTCCCACCATTTTTCCTGCTTTTTGAATATTAGCAGCCAATTCGTTTACAGAGAATGTTTCGGTAAGTTGATTATAAATTTTCAACTCCCGTTCTCCTGCTGGATTATTTAGTGCTAGATCTACACACTGCAAAGTATCTTTCAAGTTTAAGTACCCTCGTACTTGTCCACCTTTTCCATAAACCGTTAAAGGAATTCCAGCTACTGCCTGAACTAAGAAACGATTAACGACCGTTCCGAAAATATCATCGTAGTGAAAGTTTGGAAGTAAACGATCATCTAAATCTGATTCTTTGGTCGACAAACCATATACTGGTCCTTGCATCAAATCAGTAACTTTTAGGTCGTAAGTTCTTACATAAAACCAAAGTAAATCTGTATCTAAAACTTTAGTGGTATGGTACAAACTTCCAGCTGCTCGAGGAAACAAGAATTTATCTTTTCTTCCTTTATGCTCAATTTCTAGCCATCCCTCTTCGATATCGATATTAGGACAACCATATTCACCCATTGTCCCCAACTTAACGATATGACACTCTGGTTTATTCTTTAGTATAGCCCAAATTAAGTTATGGGTTACTTCTAAGTTATTTTTTAAAGTATAGTGTGCTTCTTCATATCCTTTAAGAGAATAGGGTGCGGAGGGCTGCTCTGCATAATGCACAACGGCATCTGGCTGAAATTTTTTAATGTGATTTTCTAAAAATCGATAATCCTTCAAATCACCAATAGAAACCTTAATTTCTTTTCCAGTAAGCGATTGGAATATTTTCGCCCGATCTTCCAAATTAGGAGTTGGAATAAGTGCTTCTGACGAAGTCTGCATCGCGATGGTACGACGACTATAATTGTCAATAGACAATACTTCATGACCTTTGCTAGCTAAATCCATTGAGGTTGGCCAACCTAAGTATCCATCTCCACCTAGAATGATAATTTTCATAATTATATGAGTTTTTTAGCAATTAAATAATTTTTTAATTCCTCTAAGGACATAGAGGTTTCTTTATCAGATCGATAGATTCGATCTACTTTTTCTTGTCCGTCTTTATAGTTATATTCAATGTTGTTGTATACGCCTTGAAAGGCAGGTAAAACAGAAAAGAAATCATCAATCTCTACAGTCCGACGCACTTCTTCGTCATTGATTAATTCTTCGTATAGTTTTTCTCCGGCTTTTACTCCGATAATTTCAATTTTTCCAGAATAGGACTGACCACGATCTTTGGCAATTCCTATAATGGCATGAGCCAGATCTTCAATTCGGATTACTGGCATTTTAGTTACGAATACTTCGCCACCTTTTGCGAGTACCACAGACCTAAGCACCAACTCCGCAGCTTCGTCTATCGTCATCACGAAACGAGACATATCGGGGTCGGTTAAAGTGATATTTTGATTATTTTCTATTTGTCGTGCAAAAATTGGAATTACGGAACCATTACTCCCCAGCACATTTCCAAAGCGAGTAGAAGAAAATAATGGAAAGGCTTTTCGCCCCGCAGCATTGGCTGCAGTCATTAATCTTTCTCCCATCAGTTTAGACGTTCCCATGACATTGGTAGGGTTAACTGCTTTATCAGAAGAAGTAAATACCACTCGTTTTACGCCTCTCTCACGAGCAGCGTCAATGACGTTTTGAGTTCCAACAATATTCGTGTATATCGCTTCACTAGGAGCTACTTCATTGATAATCACGTGTTTTCTTGCAGCAGTATGTAAGACCACGTCAATCCCTTCCATTAACCAGGAAAGTTGTGCTCGATTTTTTATATCACATAGATTAAAAGATATTCTTTCATCTGATCGATACAATTGGTCAATAAAAAATAATTCGCTTTCATTATTATCTATTCCAATAATTTCAGCAACCTCATATTTCGCCAACTGTCGAATAATTTCGGTACCGACCGTCCCACACGAACCAGTAACCAATACCTTTTTGTTTTTCCAGAATTGATTCATCGTTTTATTTTAGAATGAAAAGTTTAATTTTATTTCTTTGAGTTCAGTTTCTAAGGTAGTATCATCGATTAAAGTAACTGCTTCATACTTTGTTTCTGCAGCAATACTTCTCATTTGCATATGACGATCTAAGTATACTTTTTCCAGATCAGGATAAAGTGAATTTATGCTATCTACAATTTCGTTGATGGATAGATTCCGGCTGATGAGATTAAAAAGTTGCGGATACTTAACTTGACCGACAATTAACTGAGTGAGAATGTCTATGAGATGGTAAATATGAAGAAAGGCACGCTTTTGATTACCGCTCCCAGTAATGTGTACCCGACTTTTAAAATTAGCATCATACATCAACTTATTCATTACTGCATCCATCCGCATGCACGGATTGTATCCATATACATTACCGCCGCGAATAATCGTGAATTCTTTATTTCCAGTTAATCGGTTAATTTGTTCTTCTCCTCGAAGTTTGGATTTACCGTAAAAGGAACGAGGATTTGGAGAAGTATCTTCATTGATTAATTCTCCGTCTGAATTGCCATAAACACCTATGGAACTTAAGTATACTAGTTTTTTTACATCCTCTACTTTCTCTAATGCATCGACGAGACAAGCAGTCCCCCAATGATTAACTTGATCAAATTCATGGGCATGATGATCGGCAAAAGGAGTGGTTGCTTTAGCGGCAAGATGAATAACTGTCTGCACTCCTTTAAGCGCTTTTTGTAGTGAAAAATTATCAAGAATATTCCCCTCAATAAATTTTATTTTTTGAGAAGCTTTAAAACGAGACCCAATAAAGAATCCAGGGTTTTTACGAGAGAGATTATCATAAAGAATAATCTTCTTAACGCTAGGAAGTGGTAATAATTTCTCAACTAATCCGTAACCTATGTATCCACAACCTCCAGTAATTAGTATTTTCATTATTTCTTATTAATCAACTCAGTATGAAGGCCACATTCATTTTTTTTCATTCCACCCCATCGTCCATCTCGCGAACCATCTAAGAATTTTTCGGTACATGGTTCACATCCGACACTGAGATAGCCTTCCTTTTCAAGTGGGTGCTCTGGCAAATTAAAATCCTGACGATATTGGTGAATCATTTTCGCATTCCAATTAATCATAGGATGAAATCGTAAGGTATCAAAAGCACCAGGAGCTTCCATCCCCATATTTTTTCGATTTGCATTTTGGTCACCTCTTACCCCTGTAATCCAAATATCATGAGTTGTCAATATGGGTTCCAATGGTAAAATTTTATTTAGATGACAACAATAATCAGGGTTGACAGCATAATAAAATTTGCCGTTGACTGTCCGTTGATTTATTTTTGGTGTTTGTGACTCCAATGAGATTACGTTAATCTTGAGTAAATCTGCGATCTGTTTTTTGAAAAAATAGGTCTCCGGAAAATGAAATCCAGTATTTAAAAAATAAACAGGAATATCGGGAGCGATTACAGAAAAGATGTGTAGCATAGGTATACTATGCGTTTGAAAAGAAGAGGTA
The DNA here is from genome assembly GCA_964645475.1 of uncultured Saprospiraceae bacterium. GTDB lineage: Bacteria > Bacteroidota > Bacteroidia > Chitinophagales > Saprospiraceae > JALZUU01. Next base: position 18,891 of record CAZYAC010000021.1, read on the forward strand.
ATAAAAATTCTTTTACCAGCAGTCAGATAGCCCTCTGTCTTATCTTTAATTATTTTTATTTCAGATTGGTAATCTTGCATAATTAAGCTAAAGCGTCTCTAAATATTTTTCTAGCAATGACAAAGACAACCGCTAAAAAGCCGCCCAAAAAGCCACCGATCAAAATAGAAATAATTTTTGATTCCATCTCCGGTTTGATGGGCGGAATTGGTTCATCAATAAGTTGTACAAATGGCACTTTATTTTTTAAAGTAAAATCGGCAATTTCTAGATTTTTTAACATCAATGCGTATCGCTCATTAAGTACTCGTACATCTCTTTGCAATTGTACTTCTCTCAGTTTATCTTTATCCGACCATAATCCAAGATTACGGTCTCTAAAACTAGCTAGCTGATATTCGGCACTAGACATTTCTTGTAAAATAGTATCCAATTTCAACCTCATGATATCATAAGTCTGCTGTTGTTTCTCAATTGTCTTTTTAACGTAAAATTCAAGAATACGATGGTATAAAATTTTTGAAAACTCAATAGAAAGTTTTTCATTTTCTGTTTTCATTACAAATTCCATAATACCAGTTTCGGGAGTATAAGAAGTTTTCAACAAACCTTTTACATCTTTAGAGCCTACAATTTTTTTATGCACTCTTTTAAGTGCTGTGTTATCTGTACGATTGAAAAGCGGTAGACTGTCTTTTTCAAATAAATAATTTTTTAATCCAGTAGTATCATCTTCCCATTTTTCATGAAAATCATAAATATTAATAATATGATTAGCAATATAATCCTCGCTACTATTAATGGATACTTTATCAAAAATTACATTTTGAATAATTCGTCGAGAACGAGCTAACTCTAAGATCTTATCTAAATTGTTTTTCCCCGCAGCAATACCAGGTATTCCAAAGGAACTAAATATCTGACTCATTCCTCCTCCACTTCCTTCATCCTCGTTTACCATAAAAGTAAGAGATGCCCGATAGGTAGGCTCTTTCGTCATTGCAGAATATAAAAAATACAATACAAATGGTAACGTAATCAAAATGATAAGTTTCCAGCACCGTAATAATTCAAAAAAACTTTCTTTAACAAATTCAATCGCATCTTTGAGCGTGAATTCTTTTGCTTGACTATTCTCCTTGGTTAGTTTGTCCATTATTAATCCAGTCTTTGCACTAATAAAACTAATGTCAACACTGCTGTTACCTGTGCAATGCTATTTGCTACTACTTTACCCCAATCAGTTGGCTCTCGTTTTTCTGGTTCTAATTTTTCTGGTTTCTCCTTTTTTCGACCAATTTTCACTACGGATCCTTTCTCTACTTCTGGATATTTTTTAAAAAATAAAAAACTCTTCGTCCGATGTATCTCTCCACTGGGGTGGCGGACAGTTATGTATTTCTTTCTTCCATTATCTCCAATTCCTGCTGTATATTCATCAATATAGTATTTTGCCGTTTTTCCTTTTTCATATGGAACATTAATAATTTGTTCATTAATAACACTAACATCATACAACTCAGACGCTAAAGTATTGGCTAACTGTATCCCAACCAAATCTTTTTGTTTTGGAATTACTAAAACATCTCCACGTTTCATGATAATATTAGAAGTAGAGTTATTATCCTTTATTGCTTCTTCCAGTTGGAAAACAATATAACCTATCCCCGCTCCACTCCGTTCTAAAACTGCACCTTCCGCAAAAGCTTCATCCGTTAACCCGCCTGCTCGTTTGATCAGGTTTGCCAGTTTTTCGTTATCACCAAGTAGTGCATAAACCCCTGGAAATTTAACTTCTCCACGCAATGTAACAAGCTGTTGTAGTTCAAAATCCGCCACTGAACGCACTGCTATTTGATCAAAAGGTTGTAGTTCGAAATCACTACCTTCTACTTGAAAATTATCGCCATTCACTTCTAAGGTAGCAACGACCGTTTTGGTAGGCTCATTGTCAAATATCTGCACCCGAAAAACATCAATCCGGTTAGTAGCAGCTTGCATTTTCAATCCACCGGCTAGGGTCAATAAATCCGTCATGGTAAGAGAAGCATCATAAGGAAATTCTCCAGGAGAACGGACTGCTCCTGAAATCGATACCGTAGATTTTTCTAAAAAATCAAGTTTGGAATAAACGATTAAACGATCATTTGCTTTGAGTTCTATATTATCCCCAGAAGAAGTATCAGACATCGCATTTACTAGATTTATTCGAATGTATTCGGTTTCTTGTTTATCGCTTAATACTTGTCGACGAATATAAGCGAAGTCAGTCGCGACTGCTTTTAAGCCACCACTCAACTCAATAGCATCCGCTACTCTAATACTCTGTGCTGGATCGAATCTTATTTCCCGTGGGTTTCGTACCTGCCCATTAGTAGTAATAAGTTCTTGATCAACGAATTCTTTTTGTGAAAGAATGTTTAATTGATCTCTATTAGTTAAAGTATAATTACTTGGAGCAGAGGGATTAGCTAATATTTCAGCAATATTTACACGCTCATAACTGGCAGTACCATCCTCTCGTACCCGAATTAGGTAAGCCAAATCAGTACGGGCATCTTGAGCAATTACCGCTTTTTGTAACAAATCTCTTACACGCATGCCATTAGTAATTTCGAATTGACCTGGTAACTCCACCGCACCCTGAACATTGGCAAAATTTTCGTAAGACCTAGGGATTATAGGGATCGTAACTACATCTCCATTCAACAATGTAAAATCGCCACTCCCCCGCATTAATTCACCTAATTTAACATCAATAATTTTTTCTTCGTCATTTTCAAATCGCTTAACTTGAATGGTAGTACGATAGGCATTTTCTTTCAGTCCACCAGCATAGTCAATTAGGTTTTTTAATTGCTCGCTAGCTAATAGTTCATACTTTAACGGACGACGGATAGCACCTTTTATCTCTACAATTTTTTCTGCAACAGAAACGAATATTACGTCGTTATTCGATAATTGAAAATCTTCTGAAACCGCTGGATTGTTCATGAATTCGTACACATCCATTTTCTGAGTGCCCCCATTATTACGAATAAGTTTGATGTTTCTTATACTTCCGATATTGGTAGGTCCACCAGCAGCTACCATTGCATTAAAGGCGGAATTAGTAGCGGGGATCGTATATGTTCCTGGGTTGAAAACTTCACCATAGATATTAACATTGATTGTTCGAGCATATGAAATAGTAACAGCGAATTCTTCAGGGCGAAAACGATAACGTTGTGAAAAACGACTTTGCAATAATTTTTTAGCTTGTTCGTAACTAATACCTTTTAAGGTAATTCGTGGCATTCCAGTCGGCTTAATAAATCCAGATTGATTAATCTCATAAGTGGCATCTTCTTGCGAAGTTCCCCAGATTGCAATGTTTACTTTATCACCGGGCCCCAATATATAGGAAGGAGAAGGAGCTACATCGTCAGATTGACTAAATACCTTAAGCGTTTTATTACGAAAAATCTGCTGTCCATAAATACGCGTGGGAGGTAATTCCTCCTGCGCTTGATCAACCAATTCCTCAGCAATAGCTTCTTCAACAGTCGCACCATCATCGACTGCTTCCTGTATTTCAGCACCAGCATTTTTGGCAATTGTGGTAGCTTCTTCTTCAATAATTTTCTCCCCCTCAGCTTCTTGAGCAACTTGCTCTAGGGCCTTTTTCTCAGCTTCGATTTCTTTCATTATTTGATCTAGGGTTACCTCCAGTTGGGGAAGCTGATCTGCTGTGATATTGTCAATATCAATTCCTTTTTCTTCAAACTTCACCCTTACTTCCGCTTCGGTGAGTCCTCGACGTTCTAATTCTCTATCAATGGTAGCTTGATCAATTAGGATATTATCCAGTTCTTGTGCTGCACCAATGGAATGGCATAACAAAAACATACTAAACACTAAAATTACTCTAATCATTTATTAGGTTGTTGGTTTGATAAGGCTTCGCCGTCTGTAAGTCGCAAGTACTTAAAGTCTGAATAGCGGGTATTTTAAAAATATATAACATTTAAAAGCTATTGGCGTTTAGCCATTCGCAACTTGCTATTTCTTATTACATGTTAATCTGCATTTTTGCATCTGCGGTGCTAATCTGTTTTGTCCTTACGAGACTTGTTCATTTCTTTTGCTTTCGCAGATATTTCGCATCTACTTCTACCTCTAAGCCTACTCCAATATTTTCTAGCCTAATAATGAGGCGCTTTTGTCCTTCTCCGTCGATTAATTCTCCCTGTAATCCTGTCAATCGTCCACCAATCACCTCTACTTGATCCCCTTTTTTATATCTATCTTCCACTATTGTAACTTCGGTATTTTCGCCAAGAACCCGACGAACGGTATCTATTTCTGATTCAGGAATTGCTATTAAATTTCGCTTAAATTGGACGAAGGTGTGCACTTGTTCGGTTTCTAATACCCGCACATATTCTGCCTTGGTTATTTTCACAAACAAATAAGAATTAATTAATGGTAATTCCAGATGTTTTACTTTCCGCTCGTAACGTCGAATTACTTTATAAAGCGGTAAATAAGCGATAATACCTTTACTACTTAACCTTTTATGTACAATCTTCTCCTTACGGAATCCTGTACGCACCGCAAACCAACGTGCCTCGGTAGCATGTAAATGATTTTCAGGAGCTAGGCTCTTTTTATCGGTTATTGTTGCACTCATTTTATATAACTTCTTTACTCCAGAGTAATAGTGGGGCTGACTGAAATTGCGCCCAATCTAAGGTTTCTAATTCTTCTTGCGTATAGATCAGATAGCGTATCTTTCTTTTTACTAAGTCTTCTGTTTTAGCAATTAGGTTGACAAGGTAAGCCTGGTCCACATTACCTACAAAAACTAGGTCTATAATTTGACTATTGAGACCACGCGAGAAATCACCCGCCAGAAATACCTGGTGAACATCTCCCAGTCGCTCTACTACGTTTTCAACCACTTGGTCTAAACCAACATACTTCAGTATAATATTGTGAATCTCATCAAACAACGGATGTTGCTGATTGGCTTTAAACATTTTTTTATTCCCTTCAGAAAAGGAATTTAACATACCTGCTTTCTCTAGCTTATTAAGCTCCAGTCGAATAGCATTACTTGATTCACTAAATTCTCCTTCCAGCCCACGTAGGTAGGCCGTGGTATTACGGTTCAAGAAGAACTTGAGTAATAACTTAATCCGCGTTTTAGAGGAAATAAGCGTTTCGATCATGATATGTGTTAGTAATCGTTATTGAGTAGCAAAACTACTCAAAGTATGTTGTTTTACAAATTTTTACATCACTTTTTCTCTAAAAATGATGAACATTGATAGAAAATTAGACTTGCTATTAAGGGGGTGGTCAATAGACTAAGGAAAGATAGATTGTTTACAAAGTAACTAGAATTTCAATTACTGGCAGCAAAACTACTCAATTTTAGGAAATGAGGGAGATTTTTTAGAAAAATTCTTGGAATAAGACAAATGAAATAGCTCGTAGCAAGCTGACAGGGCATTCTCATACAAGACTATACTTTAAACATTGTTAATCCGTGAAATTGTTTGCGGCAGCCAGGTTAGCTAATCTGTTATCAGTCGATTTGGTGAATTCTGTCAAACTTATAACAGGTACACTTGAGGCAGAAGAGCATCGAAGAATTCTTTTGATTCAATAGACTATTTTGGCTTACTCTGGAAAAATCAAATTCAGATCAAACTTAAATCCTTTGATTCTATCTGCTGGCCACTAGTATAAAATGGAGAACCAAAATATTTTCCTTTTTTATCTAAACGATAGATAATCCTCGCTTCGTTAGCTGGATCAATTAGCCAATATTCCTTAACACCAGCTTCTTCATAATACTGCATATTTATCTCGCATTTCCGTTTTTGTATTACCGGGTGATAATATTTCTATAACTAAATCGGGTGCACCATTACAACTTTGTTTTTCTAGTTTTTTCTTATCACATATCACGCAAATATTTGGCTGTACTACTGTGTCAACTTTTCCTTTCTTTCGGGAAACGGGCAAGCGAACGTCAAAGAGCGCGTGAAATACTTCACATTTATGCTTTTCTAAATGATTACTTAATTTACTTACCAACCTCATAGAAATCCGTTGATGGTTCAAATTAGGCGCAGGTGACATTTTAAAGATCATCCCTTTAATCAATTCTACACGTTCTTTAAACTTCCACGTCAAATAATCATTACTAAGTATAGTATCCAGACAAATCTAATTGCTGCAATTTAGTGATCGGACTTTTCTTTAATAGCTTATTCATACTATCTAATTTTTTCTTTTCAAGAAAAAAAATATCAGAGATAGACATTACCGCTTTTCTCTCCGATTAAAAGGATGTGGGCTGATTGGTTTTTGCAAAAAAGGATGTGGGCTTAACAATGGATCAACCAGTGTTGCATTTCGGATTTGATAGGCTAACTCCAATGCGGGCCGAGTCGCTTCTAAACCAAATCCGTTGCCTGACAAAATAGCTTCATAACTTCGATTGTGTAATTCCGTAAATCCACTACTAAATTCAAGTTCCTTATCATCTACGGTGATACAACGATAGGTTCTTTGTCCTTGTTCTTTGATCGTTTCTGGTAGCGTGTCGTAATTGATGCTCAAAAACCAATTGACCTTCGCTCGATCAAAAACCAACAAACCTGCCGCTCGATCATGTCGGTGTTGGTATACTTTATTTTCTTTGCAATTTCCAAATATCCAACCCAACATATCAAAAAAGTGTATCCCGATATTCGTTGCTACCCCACCCGATTTCTCTAGATTACTTTTCCAACTGGTGTAATACCAATTTCCTCGAGAAGTGATGTAAGTAAGCTCAATATTATGTAAGGTATCGGAAGGTAATGTACCTATTCGCTTCTTTAATTCCAGAATATCCTCGTGTAATCTCAGTTGCAAAATATTATACACTTTTTTCCCAGTTTCTTTTTCTATTTCTAATAATCCATCGAGATTCCATGGATTTAAGGTGATGGGTTTTTCACAGATCACATCCGCTCCATAGCGCAATCCGAAACGACAATGAGCATCATGCAGATAGTTAGGTGAGCAGACTACCACATAATCAATCTTACTACCACGTCGTTTCAACTTTTCTAGGTGTCGGTCAAAACGTTCAAATTCAGTAAAAAATGCAGCATTTGGAAAGTAACTATCCAAGATGCCTACCGAATCATTTGGATCCATAGCTGCAACCAACTCCCCATTTACTGACTGAATAGCCGCCAAATGTCGGGGTGCAATATAACCCGCCACACCTATGAGAGCAAATTTTTTTTTCATTTTAGAAGAATGACTTAACCTGTTCGGTAATATACTCCAATGTTGAACTATCCATTTCAGTATGGATTGGTAAAGAAAGTACCTGATCACAAAGCGCTTTGGTTACACTCATTTCGCCTACTAGTCGACCTTTGCCACGAAAAGCATTTTGTTCATTCAAAGGTATCGGATAATAAATAGATGAGGCAATGCCTTTACGCTCTAAAAAGTCTTTTAACTCATCCCGTTGTCCATTTGCAATCTTTAAGGTATACTGATGGAAAACATGCGTAGAATTTTCATGACGCTGCGGAATAATAATTTCGTCGATGTCTGCAAATTGCTGATCATAATATTTTGCTACCACTTGCCGAGCTTCAATATATGCTGCGTAATATTTTAACTTAACATCCAAAACCGCAGCCTGTAACGCATCCAACCGAGAGTTAACACCGATAACTTCGTGATGATACAATTTGGATTGTCCGTGGTTGGCAATCATTTTTATCTTTGTAAAAAGTTGATCGTCATTGGTAAACAAGGCTCCTCCATCTCCGTAGGCTCCTAAGTTTTTAGCCGGAAAGAAGGAGGTGGTTCCAATATGTCCAATCGTCCCTGCTTTCTGTTTTTTACCATCACTAAAAGTATAATCAGCTCCTAATGACTGTGCATTATCTTCAATCACTGTCAAGCCATATTCTTGAGCAATATCCATAATCCCTTCCATCGGAGCCGTTTGTCCAAAAAGATGAACAGGAACAATCGCTTTGGTATTAACAGAAACGGCCTGTCGGATAATATCTTTCGTTAGGTTAAAATGTTCTGGGTCAACATCCGTCATCACTGGCACCAATCCTAACAAAGCAATTACTTCGGCGGTTGCTACGTAAGTAAAAGATGGAACAATTACTTCATCGCCAGGCTTAAGTCCTGCCGCCATCAGCGCAACTTGCAATGCATCGGTTCCATTTGCACAAGGAATTACGTATTTACAGTTCAGGTATTTCCCTAAATTCTCCGCAAATCGCTCAATCACTGGACCACCAATAAAACGCGTAGAATTTATACATTCCTGAATCGCAGTGTCAATCTCCGCTTTTATTTTATCGTATTGGCCGCGTAGATCGACCATGGGTATTTTCATGTTTGTTCGTTGAAATAGTGGATTAGTTATATTGGTTAATTGGTTATTTATTTTTTCTCGCTGAACCGCAAAGCGTGTAGAGAAAATAGTAAATGAAAGATCATTTATTCAATCCTAAAGTAATTAGATAGTTGATAGATAATACCTTTTGATGGTCTATACAAATATATTTCTAAGTCTCAATCCGCACATTCGCAAATCAAAAAATCCAACAATCTACTAAACATCATAATTCAAACTCGGCGCAAGCCATCTTTCTGCTTCTTCTCGATTAATCCCTTTACGTCGTGCATAGTCCTCGACCTGATCTAAAGAAATCTGACCCAGTCCAAAATACTTAGATTCCGGATGCGCAAAATACCAACCACTAACGGAAGCTGCAGGGTACATCGAATAACTTTCTGTTAGTTTAATTTCTGTATTTTTTTCAACCTCTAGTA
>CAZYAC010000022.1:0-8862 GCA_964645475.1 uncultured Saprospiraceae bacterium
AATCCTGAAGGATGCCAGTGGATTGTCACCTCGTAATTCTGTTTCAGCCCGACATTTGAGTGCCTATCTCGCTTATTTAAAAAAACAAAAGGATATTTTTCCGAATTTTAAAGCTTCTCTACCCGTAGGTGGAAAATCAGGCGCTTTGAAATATTTATTTAGAGGAACCATAGCAGAAAATCAGGTATTTGCTAAAAGTGGAGGTATGGACCGAGTCCGTAGTTATTCGGGATATGTACAGAACAAAGCTGGAAAATGGCTGAGTTTTTCCATTATTGCCAATAACTTTACTGGAAAAAGTGCAACTATGCGTAAAGAAATGGAAAAGCTGATGTTGGCATTTTGTCAATGACGCTGAAAAACGTAATTTTAACGAGTGAAAAATTATATCCTCCCGCTACTGTTTATGATAATTCTTACAGGAATGATTTCTTGTGATGATGGCCTTGGTCCTTCAAAAAGTACCAAGCACACCACCACACACGAATACGATCCCAGCATTAATCAAAACAAACAACCTACCCCGCCCGACCCTGACCTTACTCAAAAGGAAAGCAATCGTTGGATTTGGCAAAAACCAGAACTAGTGATTCGAAAACTGGGAAATTTAGACAACAAGACTGTTGTAGATATTGGAGCCGGACCATACGGTTATTTTTCCTTTATTATCGCCGGAAAGACGTCCGCAAAAAAAGTAATCGCCCTCGATATCGACGAAGAAGCCATCAAATTTATGAAGGATGCTCGAAAATTATTACCCGATGCCCGTCGCGATAAATTTGAAACCCGGCTTGTCAAACCAGATGATCCGATGCTAAATTCCAGTGAAGCAGACGTGGTGCTGATCGTCAACACCGTTACTTATTTTAACGATGCGGTCAAGTACTTAACCAACTTACGTCGTGGCATCTCTGATGGTGGTCGCCTGGTGATCATTGATTTTAAAAAGAGAACTACGCCAATCGGCCCAAACCTCTCGGATCGAATTGCCATTGGCGAACTCGAAATTATTCTTAAAAAGGCTGGCTACAACAATATAGAATTTGATGATCGCACGTTGGATTATCAGTATATTGTTACCGCTTATAAACCTTTAATTGGAGTCAATGGTTAACAAGATTTAGGTTTTCATGAATTCTGAATTTTAAAAAAATTTCCACCAACTTGTTACTTTTCGCTATCCTTCCATTATGATAACAAATAGACCGCAAATACAGCGGCGATATTTCCTCCCATAAAGTTTTACGTTTTATCATTTAAAATTTAATTGCTCCAAGCATAACCAATTCGGCTGCCCGGTACTTTCATAATCGAAATGTCTCATAACAGCCCAGTCCAAACTATTTTTATAATTTAATAACTAGCTATTACCTATAATTAGTGCGAATACTATTTGTTGTTATCAGCAAGCCCGGTATTACTATGTCCAAAGGTCATCAGCAAAAAAGAAAAGAACCTATGTCTATTCCAAAAGAACCTCGGCAACTCATGATCAACCTCATGTACATTGTGTTGACCGCTATGCTTGCACTCAATGTATCTGCAGAAGTACTCAATGCCTTTCTTTCCATGAATCGCAGCCTCAACGAAAGCACTGGTATCATGGACAAATCTAATCAACAACTAATGGCCGCCATTACCGAACAGGCCGAAGCTTATTCTCAATTTCAGCCTTACGCAGAAAGCGGATTGGAAGTACAAAAAATCGCTCAAGAGTTTTCGGAATACGTCAATAATTTAAAAACAGAACTTATCGAAACTTCTGGTGGAACGGACGAAAACGGTCAACCCATTGGTATCAAAGATAAAGATGTTACCACCCGGATGCTGGTCACGGAAGGCCGTGGGAGTGACCTAGAAAAACGTATCAAGAAAGTTCGTACAGATCTCCTTGCTCAAATTGCGGACGAAGACGTACGTCAACAACTCGCCGCTACCCTTCCGATTAAAATCGAAGAGATTCCAGAAGATTCTGATAAAGAAAACTGGGCGCAATTTAAATTCCAACAAATGCCCGTCGCCGCTGTCCTTCCTCTTTTGGCTAAAATTCAAAATGACATTGAAATATCTGAGACTTCTATTTTAGGATATTTTTATAAAAAAACAGGAAGTACCGTTCTCAAGCCCGATCAATTTCTTCCAATTGCAGCCACCAATAGCAGCTATCTGACGGTCGGTGAAAAATTTTCTGCAGAGCTTTTTCTCGGTGCTTATTCCAGTACAGCGGATAATATCAGTATCCAAGTGGATGGCCGAAATGTCCCCGTGCGAAATGGGAAAGCGGTCTTTAGCGCGACCGCCGGGAGCCTTGGTGAACAATCTCACCGCATGGTGGTCAGATTAAGAGATCCCGTCTCGGGAGAAGTAGAAAAGTTTGAAAAAACCTTTGGTTATACCGTTGGAGAAAAGTCGGTAGCCGTCGCGGCGGACAAGATGAATGTGTTTTATGTTGGAGTAGAGAATCCGCTTTCCTTATCTGCAGCGGGTGTTCCCAGTACCGAAATTAGAATAGAAGCCACTGGCGCAAATCTCAACAAAGTTAGCAACGGTAAATATATTGTAAAGCCTACCAAAATTGGTAAGAGCAAAATAACCGTTTCGGGTGGTGGCTTAGAACCAACCATATTCAATTACCGCGTCAAACGTATTCCTGATCCACAAATCATGATCGGTACCCAAAAAGGAGGAAGTATGAGCGCAGCAGAATTTAAAGTACATCCAGGTATTCGCGCACATCTAGAGAATTTTGACTTCGAAGCCCGCTGTAATATTCAGGGTTTCGAATTGACCCGAGTTCCCAAAAGAGGTAATGTACAAAGTGAATTGAATCGCGGCGGAACTTATGCCGGAGCGACCAAAAGATTAGTTCAAGCTGTCACATCTGGCGATATCTATTATTTCGAAAAAATAAAAGTCCGTTGTCCTGGAGACCAAGTAGGGCGAAAAATGAATGGGATGATTTTTAAAATTAAATAAATCAGAATTCAAATAAATCATGACGGGTAGAGACAAGGTATGCCTTGTATTTATGTCAACAATAAAAATAACAATTATGCAATTAATAAAATCAATCTATTTTTTCTTCTTTCTAATCTTATGCAATACTGCTGATGCACAGGTCCGCGATGATATTGTAGACCGAAATTTATTACAAGACAGACAAATCCTAGAATACCAACCGTTACGCGAAGCCGATATTTTTTGGGAAAAAAGAATCTGGCGTGTAGTAGATTTCCGAGAAAAAATGAATCAGCCGTTCGCTTACCCCGACGCTCCATTTTTTAATATCATTAAAGATGCAGCACTGCAAGGAGATATTACGCTCTACTCTACCGAAGATGATAAGTTTTCTTTTCCATTGACTGAAATGGATATAGAAGGTATTTTATTTAAATCAGATACTATCAGTATCTTTAATCCAGACACCTATATCGAAGAAATTAAAGTAGTCCAAACTGACATTAATTGGGAAGATGTCAAACGAATCCGTATCAAAGAGCAATGGTTTTTTGACGAAAATACGTCTACCCTACAAGTACGTATTTTGGGAATTGCTCCGATGATTAATGTAAATGACGACCTAGGAAACTTTCGATATGAAAAACCATTGTTCTGGGCATATTATCCCGAGATGAGACCCATCTTCGCCCGCAAAAAAGTATTTAATAGTCTAAACGATGCGGCGCTGACCAGCTGGGATGATTTGTTTGAACGACGCTTTTTTGCCAGCTATATTTTCAAGCAAAGTAATGTCCGAGACGAACGGTTGCAGAGTCTTTATTCCGGAGTAGATCTGTTGTTGGAAGCTGATAAAATCAAGCAAGAGATTTTCAATTTTGAGCATGACCTATGGTCCTATTAACCTGATCTAACGACTCAAATTTTAGTAAAACCTTAAAAATCTCCACGTGTTTTTTTGTTATCTTTGCGCCGCCCAATATTAACAAGTTGTTTAACCCTATTGGGCATCAATTAACATGGAAGAGATTTTAATGTACCTGGGTATGTTTGTCGTAAGTCTGATCGTCCTTTTAAAGGCATCAGATTTCTTTATCGATTCAGCCGAAAAGATTGGTCTCTCTCTTGGTATTTCACCTTTTATCATCGGCGTAACGATTGTCGCGTTTGGAACTTCCCTTCCAGAGCTAGCAACTTCTATTGCCTCCGTTCTGGCCAATGACTCTGCGATTGTGGTCAGCAACGTGGTCGGTTCTAATATCACAAACATTGCGCTGGTCTTGGGATTGGTAGCAGTAATCGGTCGGAAAATCGAACTGAAATATAATGTCTGGCATATAGATATGCCCTTTCTTTGGGGATCGGCGTTTTTACTTTGGCTGGTATTGCAGGATGGTGTGTTTGGACTACACGAAGCGTTCCTTTTTCTAATTGGCATCGTGTTATTTCTTGCTTATTCGTTTAAAGCGGATAAAGCGGATACCAATGATCGACCAGTCATAGCACCCATCACCTATCTAATTCTTATTGCCGGAGGCGTTGGGGTTTGGCTAGGAGCAGAATATACTATTGTAGCGGTCAAAGAACTATCACTCAGAGCTGGCATCAGCCCAGAACTAATTGCCCAAACAGTTATTGCTTTTGGAACGTCTCTGCCAGAAATCGTAGTAAGTATTGCCGCCGTCCGTAAAGGGCAAGCGAGCATTGCAATTGGTAATGTGCTAGGCTCCAATATTTTCAATACTTATATTGTTATGGCCATTTCTTCTTTTTTTGGCAGTCTGGTTATTCCTTCAATTATCATGAGCACCAGCATTCCCATTATGATCATGGTTACCATTCTTTTTGGGATTATTACTAATAATCGTAAAATTACCCGTTGGGAAGGATTTCTACTCCTAATGTTCTACGTCTTCTTTTTGATGGATAATATCAATCGGGTGATTTAGAAATTGTTGAACTGTTGAATCATTGAATTAAATAGACTTTATTCAACATAAAAAAAGTGTATGCCGATTACTCAGTATACACTTTTTACTTTCTTGCTTAAAGAAATATTATCCCAGCTTATTTACCATTAAAGTTAAAGAACTCTTTAGGTTAGCTGCTTTATTGTTGTGCCAGATATTCTTCTTAGCCAATCGATCTACCATAGAAACTACTTTAGGTAAAAATTTCTTAGCCTCCGCCGCGTCTTCCATACCACGTAGCTTTTGGATCGCCGAACGAGTGGTTTTCTTGTAATAACGGTTACGGATTCGCTTAACTGCGTCCTGACGTACTCTTTTCTTTGCAGACTTATGATTAGCCATATCTATTAAAATATCTTAAATTTTTAAAAAATCCTTTCAATTCCTTGAAACGGAGTGCAAAGCTAAGACTTTTTAAGTAATTATGGAAATAATATTCCGTTTATTTTTTACCTAGAATCATAGCAAATAAGCCCGTAATCTGTTCGAAAAAATTACCAAAAATCTTCCCGATTGACCGAGTTTGCTCAATTTGAGCAAAAAGTCTCATTTCTGAGCCTTCAGGCATGCTGCGATGTTCTTCTAATTCTTCAAAACTGTTTTTCATAACTTTCTTATTTAAACTGTGTGTAATTTTCTATTTAGGTGATCTATTATATCATTTAACAAATAAATGAAATTAAAAGTTTCTTTTATTGTAGTAAATAGCCTGTATAAAGTAAGAATTCGTTTGAATTGTCTAAAAATGGTCGTTATGCCTAGAATATTGGGTCAGGAGAAAGGTTATTTGGCAATTACTGACTTTCCCTTAAAAAAGTCATTTTATTCTTGTAATAAACCAAAATCTAAGTAATTATAGTAAATTGCACGTTAATATAATTACTTTATTGTTGCTCTTTTAAGACGGAACAAATCTACTAAAGTATCGTTTTTCAAAAAAAATATTTTATAATATAAAAAATTCATCACTCATGAGTGATTTTTCTTACGTATTTAACGCCCATCCCGCCTACATTGAGTCCCTTTATGAACAATACCAGGACAATCCTGAATCAGTGGAAGACGGCTGGCGTACCTTCTTTGCTGGGTTCGAATTTTCAGCGCAAGACACCAAATCACTGACCAATCGCGTATCCAATGGTTCTCAAAATGGTAAATCTGCTCCAATAGCTGATACCAGTGATCGTAAAAAAGAATTTGGCGTAATGTCTATCATCCATGGTTACCGTAATCGGGGACACCTGCTTTCCAAGACCAATCCTATCCGAGAACGACGGGATCGTAAGCCGCACCTCGACCTTAATGATTATAATCTTACCGAAGCAGATCAGAACCAAGTTTTTCGGGCTGGATCTGAAATAGGGATGCAAAATGCCACCCTTAACCAAATTCTCAAACGACTCCGTACCATTTATACTGGTAGCATAGGATTCGAATATGCCCACATCGAAAAACGTGCAAAAAGAATGTGGCTTCGTGATAAAATCGAAAATCGTCCCTTGACAGACGACTATGGCCATTCGATAGAAAAGAAAAAAAGAATCCTCGAAAAACTAAACGGCGCCGTCGGTTTTGAAGATTTTCTTCACACGAAATATATCGGTCAAAAACGCTTCTCCCTTGAAGGAGGTGAAACCACTATCGCTGCACTGGACGCCATCATCAACAAAGGTGCCACCGACAAGGTAGAAGAAGTAATTATTGGTATGGCCCATCGTGGACGACTGAACGTACTAGCCAATATCATGGGTAAAACCTATGGTCATATTTTTAACGAATTTGAAGGAACTGCCTTACCCGACCTGAGCTTCGGCGACGGTGACGTAAAATACCATCTTGGTTTTTCTTCTCAGGTAACGACCCCAGAAGGCAACAAAATTCACCTTAAATTAGTACCTAATCCTTCTCACTTAGAAAGCGTCGATCCAGTGGTAGAGGGTTTCTCGCGTGCGAAGGCCGATATTTTATACAATAATGATTACGATAAGATTCTCCCAATTTTGATTCATGGTGATGCTGCTGCTGCCGGACAAGGCGTAGTTTACGAAACAGTTCAGATGAGTCAACTCGATGGCTATCATACTGGAGGAACCATCCATTTTGTGATCAATAATCAGGTAGGATTTACCACCGACTTTGAAGATGCACGTTCTTCTACTTATTCAACCGCAGCGGCTAGTCTGATTCAGGCGCCGGTTTTTCACGTTAATGGTGATGATCCTGAAGCAGTCATTTTTGCAGTTGAATTAGCTACCGAATACCGACAAAAATTTAATAACGATGTCTTTATCGATATGGTTTGTTACCGTAAGCATGGACACAACGAAGGCGATGATCCAAAATTCACACAGCCGTTGATGTATAAATTTATCAAAGAACACAAAAATCCTCGAGCCCTCTATTCTCAAAAACTCATTGAACGAGGAGAAGTACATAAGGCACTTGCCGAAAAGATGGAAAAGGCATTCTGGGATGATCTACAGGATCGATTGGACTCCGTGCGACAAAAACCACTTCCTTACGAATACCAAGAATCAGAACTATCTTGGAAGGCATTGCGAAAGGCAGAAGATAAAGACTTTCTAGTTTCTCCAAAAACAGGTATCACTCCAAAAACCATGGACAAAATCATCAATCACTTGATGACCATCCCTGCTGATTTTAATGCATTACCTAAGATCAACCGATTATTAAAAGGAAAACAAAAACTCCTCGATGAAGGCGTCCTCGACTGGGCCATGGCCGAATTGATGGCCTACGGTAGTATTCTTCTAGAAAATAAAGATGTCCGAATGAGTGGTCAGGATGTTCGACGGGGTACTTTCTCGCACCGACATGCAGTCCTTACCGATGTAAAAAATCCTAACAAAAAATACAATCGGATAAATTCTATCCAGAAGAAACAAGGAAAATATAGAATCTACAATTCCTTACTTTCTGAATTCGCCGTTCTTGGTTTTGAATATGGTTACTCTCTCGCGAATCCAAATACTCTCGTTATTTGGGAAGGACAATTTGGAGATTTTTATAATGGTGCACAAACAATCGTTGATCAGTACCTTGTAGCTGCCGAAAGTAAATGGCGCCGCATGAGTGGTTTAGTCATGTTACTCCCGCATGGAATGGAAGGCCAAGGACCTGAACATTCCAGCGCTCGAGTGGAACGATTCTTACAGCAATGTGCAGAAAATAATTTTATCGTCGCCAACTTCACCACACCGGCCAACTTCTTCCACGCCATGCGTCGTCAATTAGCTTGGCAATTTAGAAAGCCAATGGTCGTAATGTCCCCAAAATCTTTGCTCAGACATCCGCTTTGTATTTCTAAGAAAGAAGAATTTACGACCAATAATAATTTCCAGGAATACTACGATGATCCGGAAGTAACCGATAAAAATATCAAAGATATTAAGCGGGTACTTTTCTGCTCCGGTAAAATCTACTACGATTTACTGGCACGTAAAAAAGAAACCAAACGCTCCGATATTGCAATCGTTCGTTTTGAACAGCTTTATCCGTTTCCAGAAAAGAACATGGAAACACTCATGAAGCGTTACGCAAAAGCAGAAAAATGTTGGGTACAGGAAGAACCAGAAAATATGGGTCCTTGGCGTTACGTCTTCAGTCACCTAAAAATGACGGATGCTCAGTATATCGGCCGTAAAGCCAAAGCTTCTCCAGCTTCCGGATTTAAAAAAGTACACGACAAACAACAAAAACAAATCATCGACGATGCTTTTAAAAAGTAAGCGTTGATCGTGTTTTTTAAAATCAAAAAGCAGATTTAGTGAGATACTAAATCTGCTTTTTTATTGAGTAGGTTTGGTAAACCTTCATCAATAAAAAATAATGCTAATATTTTCTACTTAAGTCTTTAATCATGGAAAAGGATTAATACAAGAACAGGTTTGCTAAACCTTGTTACCATTTTTAG
>CAZYAC010000022.1:8962-27498 GCA_964645475.1 uncultured Saprospiraceae bacterium
TTTTTAGTTTTCCTAAACCCTCGTCAATTGGTGACTAGGTTTAGGAAACCAAACCAGTGAAAAGATTTAGTAAATAAAATCTACTTCACTACAAAGCCATTGCCCCACCCTTTCTCTGGACTCACAAAACAAAGTGCTCCTTTTTCATTTTCCGCCATCAAGATCATGCCTTGTGATTCGATGCCTCGTAATTTTCGTGGGGCTAAATTGACTAGTAATAAAACTTGTTGACCAATCACTTTTTCTGCTTCGTAGTATTTTGCAATACCGGAAACTACGGTTCGTTTCTCCGTTCCTAAATCCACGGTTAATTTAAGTAGCTTATCTGCTTTCTTTACTTTTTCTGCTTCGATAATCGTTCCGGTACGTAAATCCATTTTGGTAAAATCGTCAAAGGTAATTTCTGGTTTAATCGGTGCTCGATCGTTGGCTTTTTCTGCTTCTAGAATCGCAGCTAGCTTTGCTTTTTGAGCATTGATTAAGTCAAGACGGCTGGTATCTTTACGATCGTTAATTTTGGCAAATAACAATTCAGGTTCGTTGATAACATGCTCTGCTGAATAGAGTGAGTCGCCGTTTTTAAGCGCTGTATATGCTTTCTCCCAATCTCCATTCTCTAATTCCGGAAGATTGATAAATCGACGAATTTTAGCCGCAGAAAATGGTAAAAATGGTGCCACAAAAACACTCAGCAACGCCACGATTTCCAAACAAGTAGCCAAACAATCTTTTACTTCTTGACTCTCAGGATTCTCTTTCCAAATTTTCCAAGGAGAGACATCTTGCAAATAGGTATTCCCGTAACTGGAGATTTCGTTGACCAGTTGGATGGCTACCTTAAAGTTAAAAGCTTCCAAGGCCGCGGCTAGTTGATCCGCCAATTTCTGTACGGGTTCAAGATTTAGTTGCGTCGCTACTGGTAATTTCCCTTCGTAATATTTAGTCGTCAATACGGTCACTCGGTTGATAAAATTACCAAGGTTCGCGACTAATTCATTATCGTGGAATTCCACAAATTCATCCCATTTAAAATCGGCATCTTTATTTTCGGGGAGATTACGGATAAGGGCGTAACGCAATGCATCTTCTTTATTAGGAAAATCTTTAAAAGTTTTCAAGTAATCGTTTTGCTCAATTCCCCAACCTCGGGATTTAGAAAATTTACGTCCTTCAAAATTTAAAAACTGGTTGGCCGGTACGTTATAAGGAAGTATATAATCTCCGTGTGCTTTCAGCATGGCAGGGAAAACAATACAGTGAAAAACAATATTATCTTTTCCAATAAAATGGATCAAACGACTGTCTTTACTTTTCCAATAATCTTCCCAATTTTTTCCATTGTCTTCTGCCCATTGCTTGGTCGCAGAAACATAACCGATCGGTGCATCAAACCAAACATATAAAACTTTTCCATCGGCTCCTTCCACGGGTACTTTGATTCCCCAATCGAGATCGCGGGTGATCGCCCGAGGATGTAATCCACCATCGAGCCAAGACAAACATTGTCCGATCACATGTTTTTTCCAATCTTTCGCTTGATGATTTTTTTCACCATCTACTTCACCATTTTCGATCCATCCACGTAACCATTGTTCGTGCTTGTCGAGTTTAAAATAATAATGGGTTGTAGATTTTAGGGTAGGTTTTTTTCCACTCAAAGTAGAGACAGGATCGATTAATTCTGTAGGAGATAAAGTAGAACCACAGTTTTCACATTGATCGCCGAAAGCTTCCGTATGGTTACATTTTGGACAGGTACCTTTGATATAACGGTCGGCTAAAAATTGATTAAATTCTTCATCATAGTATTGGTCAGAAGTTTTCTCTTCAAATTCTCCACCTTGATCATACAATTTTTTAAAAAAATCTTGCGCAGTTTGATGGTGTAATGGATCACTGGTACGGTGATAGATATCAAAAGAAATACCTAAATCTTTAAAAGTTGCTTTGTTTAGTTCGTGGTACTTATTGATGATCGCTTCAGGCGTTGTTCCCTCCTTCTTTGCTTGAATAGTAATGGCTGCTCCATGCTCGTCCGAGCCACAGACCCAAACTACATCCTTCCCTAACAATCGTAAATATCGCACGTAGATGTCCGCTGGCAAGTAAGCGCCGGCCAGATGTCCTAGATGTAAGGCACCATTTGCATAAGGTAACGCAGAAGTAATTATATATCGTTTTGGATCGTTCATTTTTATAATAAAAGTTTAAATTGGTGGCGAAGATACGGGTTATAAACAGAATTGAGGTAGTTGAAGTTCCAAAAAATTATTAAAGCTCGTTAGTTAATGGCTAGTTGGCCTATTGGCTTTCTTCTAATTTAGAAAGCGAATTGAGGAAATTCCCATATTAGTTGACTCGCCCTCATGGTAGATTACGAAAAAATGTTTTTCTTTGATAGAAAGCTCAACGACTGTGTAATTTTTTCAGAATTTTCTAAAAAAAAATTAATTTTCACTATTATTCAGTTAGCTTTCCTCAACGGTAGAATCGCGTTAAAAGGAAACGAACTGGCCAACTGGCACAGATAGAAGCACTCTACCAAAGATAGACAGGTTTGTCACACACTCATAAACATTCACTAAATGACAGAATTTACGATTCGCCAGATTACTGCAGCGGAGACCATTCCACTCCGTCACTCCGTTCTTCGTCCGCACCAACCGGTAGCTGCCTGCCATTATCCAGGAGATGAGGACGAGGTCAATTTTCATATCGGTGCTTTTCATAATGAAGACCTTATTTCGGTTGCCTCCTATTTTTTGGAAAAACATCCAGATTTAGATGAGGGTCCACAATACCGTTTACGAGGTATGGCCACTGCACCAGCGTTTCGAGGACAAAAAGCAGGCAGTCAGTTATTAGTAAAAGGAAACGAAATTTTATCTAAGAAAGGAGTACCGGTTTGGTGGTGTAATGCGAGAATTTCAGCGGCAGGCTATTACGAAAAAGCGGGACTTTCTCAGTTGGGAGAGATTTTTGAAATTAAGCCGATTGGGATGCACAAGGTGATGTATTTACGGTTAATGTAGCATGTAGATACGAGGCATGCCTTTTATCTACATACTACATTAATTGTTTTTACCTCGCCACCCCATAAATCGGTGCCACAAACGGCCCATTCATAAAGGCGTCTACATCTAATTGACTTTGGAAAACAGGTCCACTCCATTTATCCGTTAGTAACATTCTCGCAACTTCTGCCAAAGGCGCTGCGGTAGTTGTTTGAATGGCTCTCAGTTTTTTAGTCCCCACATAAGTTGGCTCAATGCGGTAAGAAGATTGAATTCCGCGAAGTACTCCTTGCTGGTCTCTTCCTTCGATAGCTGCGTAAACGATTACGACGTCATCTTCAACTGATGGAATTCTATTTTGCATGATCTCCTGCAAATACTCGATTGCATTTTTTCCTACGGGTTCTTCGCTCAGTATTTTTCGGACCCAATCGTAGTGACCTGGATAACGTAAGGTTTTATAATCTAGGTCTTTTATTTTTCCAGCAAAAGCATCCGGCAAATCTGCCGCCCCACCAGAAGTCAAATTATCTTCGTAAGTAATCCCATCAATGATCAAGGTATTTTTTTCAGACAAAGGAGAGAGCATTACTTTTTCGTGATTTCTCACTGCCACACAATCCTTCAGATATTCGGTTGCTACACCGACCGGACTCCAAGTAAAACCATAAAAATGAGGGGCCTGTGCATGTCTAGTCAACGCACCAACTTTCATTTCCAATCGATCTGCTTTTTCCACACCGTATTGTTTGGTAAATCGCTTAAATAATTGATTCCCTAAGACATTGACGAATCCGGGCGCTAAACCGGCCTGTAAAACAAAACCCTTTTTTGATTGCTTGGCGATCTCGATCACCTCATTGGTTTCTTTAACGTACTCCGTTAGATTGGCGTAGTGGAGATCGTGCTGTGCGGAGAATCGGGCCATTCGTGGAGCCTGGCTACCCGGCAAACAATCAAGGATGATTTCACATTTTTTGAGAACTATATCCATCCCATCATTGGTTCCTTCACGAGGCATCGTAAATGGGTGGGCCACTTTCGCATTGCAGCCTTCGTTGATCCAATTAGCGGCTTCTGCTGCGGTTTCTGGGTAAAGATCTCCAATGTGAATTTCGGCTTCGAAAGAAGGGTTTTCTGCTAGGATCAGACCTACGGCCCGACCGATACCGCCTGCACCAGCGATCATGATATAATTTGGCATTGACATATAATTTGGTTTGGTCCAGTTCCCCTGGACCTATTTATACTAAAATGGTTGGTTAGGGTTGCTAATAAAGACAGCAAATTAAGATAAAATTTATTGTCGTGGCAATATTTTTTTTAGTTTTAGTCTAACAAAACTCTATTTTTAGGTTAGTCTAAATTTCTTATCTTTGTGATAAAATATTAAAGATGAAAAATATATTACTATTGACATATCTTCTGCTCAGTTTTGGTAACCTACTCTCCGCCCAAGACAAGCCCGTGGTAGCGAGTACTGCTTCTATGATTTGGGATATGGCCCGCAATATTGGAGGTGACCATTTTGACCACCGAATGATTGTGCCCATCGGAGGTGATCCACATATCTACGAGCCAACGCCTAGTGATGCGCGTCTAGTAGCCAATGCAGATTTGATATTAAAAAATGGACTAACTTTCGAAGGCTGGATTAATTCACTGATTGAAAATTCGGGTACTAAAGCTGCTGTAGTTACGGTCACAGACGGATTGCCGGCTTTGACCAGTTTAACCTACAAAGATGCCGCCGATCCGCACGCGTGGATGGATGCGACCAAAGGAGAGTTTTATCTACGCAATATTAGAGATGCCTTGATCAAGCTATCGCCCAAGCTTAAAGATGAAATTACTAAGAATTACGAGGCGTATAGCCGCGAGCTTTCTGCTTTGGACGAATACATTCAAAAGGAAATAAAAAAAATCCCAGAAGTCCACCGAATTTTGATTACTTCGCACGATGCGTTCCAATATTATGGCCGTCGATATGGTCTTAAATTGCAAGCTATTCAAGGAGTCTCAACAGATGCAGAAATACTGACGGCAGATACTCGCCGAGTGAATAAAGTGATTCGAGAATCAGGTGTTCCCGCAGTCTTTGTTGAGTCAACGATCAATCCCAAGACGCTTAAAGTTATGGCAAAGGACAACAATATCGTAGTGGGCGGAAGTTTGTTTTCTGATTCCATTGGGGACGAAAATAGTGCAGCTCCGACTTATTTAGAGATGTTGCGTTATAATACCAATACCATTGTAGCGGCACTATCGCGAAAGAAAACGAGTGATTCAGAAATCGAAAATGAACCTAATCATGCAGGAGAAAATTCCGGTAATTCTAATTATATCATGATCGGATTATTGGCGGCGGTTTTTATTGGTGGGATGTTATTTATGATTAAGAAAATGAATAAGGCATGAGTCGGGTAACTATTTCAGTCAAAGGACTTTCTGTTTCTTACGAACGTAAGCGGGTACTAACTAATATTTTTTTAGAACTCGAAGCGGGCAATGTGTATGGTGTCGTTGGTCCAAACGGTGCTGGAAAGTCTACTTTATTTAAAGCTATTTTAGGTTTGATTGACGTGAATAATGGAACGGTAGTGGTCAATGGAAAAACCATTCAGGAAGTCCGTAAAAATGTGGTCTATGTACCTCAAAAATCGGATGTAGATTGGCAGTTTCCGGCTACTGTTTATGATATCATTTTGATGGGGCGATATCCACATAAAAAGATGTTTCAGCGGATGAGTAAAACGGATCATGATTTTGCGCATCAGGCGTTGGAGGAAGTAGGGATGACTCCATTTAAAAACCGACAGATCGGTGAATTATCGGGAGGTCAACAGCAACGTGTTTTTCTAGGAAGAGCGTTATGTCAGCAGGCGGATATCTTTTTCTTTGACGAACCTTTCGTGGGTGTCGATATTACCACGGAAGAAAGAATTATTAAAATTTTAAAAAATCTGGCTGCTCAACAAAAAACTTTATTAGTCGTTCACCACGATCTATCTTCTGTAAAAAATTATTTCGATAAGGTTATTTTGTTGAATCAGCGATTAATTGCGGTGGGAGATACGGATACTACTTTTACGGAAGAAAATATTTCAAAGGCCTACGGTGCGCAGTTGCCTATTTTGCATAAGACGGGTGGATTGTAGGATGTGTGAATTAGTGAATTTATTATAAAAAAATCTATTTCTCGCAAAGGTGCAGAGACCTGCCTGCCGGCAAGCAGGTTTTCTATCGTGTAAATCTTTTATCGCGAATTATTATATTAATCTGAAAACTTCTTTAGATCTCGCTTTTCCTTTTTGGTTAAGCTTTCCATTCCTTGTCTTCTTATTTTTTCTAAAATTCGGTTGAGTTCTTCTTCCGGATCAACTATTTTCTCTACTTGGCTTTCTTGAATTTTCGATTTAAGGGTTTTGTATTTTTTCCCAATAAAATTATCCACCATCATCATTTCTGGATAACGATATAACAGAAAAAAGAATATTATACAAGGCAATAAAAAAGCCGCTAACACCCAAGGATGCTCCTGCAATACTGATGGATAAAGCGCAATGGTCATGATCATTCCCACAATGGCACCTCCAAGATGCGCATCGTGACCGATATTACCCCAACTGTTTTTTATTCCAAAAATAGAAACAAGAATAAAGACGATTCCGAAAGCCCAAGCCGGAAATTTAATAGGAATCATAATAAGAGAAAGGGTACTGTCTGGCATTAAAACAATACTAGCGAATACTACTCCACTGATGGCACCTGAGGCGCCGAGCGCTCGATAGTCTCCATGATTACGATGAAAAAAAAGAGAAAGTAAACTTCCACCCACCAAACTCACAAAAAACAAAATAAGATATTTGACCTTCCCAAAAATCAATTCAATAGAAGTGCTAAATGATAAGAGCGCCACCAGATTAAAAATTAAATGAAACCAGCCACCGTGTAAAAATCCGGAACTAAAAATTCGGTAATACTGCTTTTCTTTTAGGATTTTATCAACATCGAAAATATATTGATTGGTGTATTCGGAATCCCGAAAACCTTTGTAAGAACTAAGAAAAATAAAAACCGCAAGCAGGGTTCCGAGGGCACTGGTGTTGTCCATATAGTAGGATTTGACTCAAATATAAGCTTTTTTTATTATTGATAATAGCTGATTCTTAAGTCCTTCCTTTCTATAGACTTCCCTTCTATCATAATTTAAAAAAGGCTTGATACCTTTCGATATCAAGCCTTTTTTCATGAACTCACTTTTTGTTTTTTTTGTTTTATGTCCAATTTAAGTTTTTGTCTTAAAAGCTCATTGTTTGTTTTAAACAATTTTGATGTTACCATCTGTCCCCTATTTGAGTCGAATGGAGAAACCGCTACATAAACCTCATCTCCTACATTTAGGCCAGAGAAAACCATTTTCATTTTTCCATATAGTGTCATATTAATTATTTCATTATCGAATACGTCCTCCACCAAGTACTTAAATTTGTCAACTGCCACTACTATGATTCCCTTCCGTAGTTTTAATGATTTTTTCATTTTGCCCATGCCCTTTCTGCAATTTGATTAATTTGATCGATTCTTCCGTTTCGTTTTAAAGTAGACTAAACGCTATCAACCTACCGATTGATACTCACCTTAAAACTTCGTTGTTCGTTATCCACTCGGACCGTTAAAAAATAAAGTCCTGTCAAAATTCGCTGATCCGTCAGTGGCAATTTCAATTGATAAGCACCTGCCGCTTTACGACCTCCAGCTTCAGGAAAGTTCATGATGTTTTGGCCGATCGCATTTTCTAAGCTGACCGTTACGTTTTGTGTTCTTTCTAAATCAAATTCTAATGCTAAATAATTGTTGGCAGGATTAGGAAATACGCGCATGGACAATTCGTCCGCTAAATCTCGATTAGATACGGTACCAATTAAACGAAAAACTGCCGTCAACGTATCCGCTTGGGTCAGGCTGATATTCGCTCGTCGATCATTTACACTCGGCAAAATCTCGTTGTTGGCATTGCTAATCCAATGGCTAAATTCGTATTCATCCTCAAAATCATTAAATACTTTTGCCTTGATGCGATTATTGGTTCCTCCAAAATAATCACCGACCCACGGAAATTCTTCAATGTCTAAGGTATTTAAATCAATCTCTCCAATGCCGTTTGGTTCGGTCAAAAGGGTTAAAGAATAAGGACCAGAAAGTTCATCATAACATTCCAAAGCTCCATCATCTAGCAGCGTACATCGTTGATTAATAAAATCTTTTAGATCTTCTACATTCGACTCCCACTCCGTCATCGAACCTCCCCAGCGAGCAATTTGTCGAGGCATTTCCGGACGAATCACCGCCAGCATTGTATCCAACGTATTGATCATATTCTCGCACGTAAAAACGGTATTCATCATGTCGGTATAACGCGCGTAGTACAATTCTTTAAACTCGGGACTTTCTTCCAATAATTTTAAAAATATTTTTTCATGCTTTCCTACATCAGTATTTTCGCCCTGAATTCCTATCCCATTGGCCGCAATAAAGTCATAAATATTTTGGCATTGTCCGTCCCAACCACCAAAACAACAAAAGTCATCCTGTTCAATCGTCGCCAAAAAGATAGAGTCTGTCACCGGATAAGGAGAAGATCCATTTTGAATCGTTGCACACACACTAGGATCAGGGATAATACTACTTCCACCAAAAAATCCATCAACAAATTCTGCAATTTCTTCTAAATCACAAGGATCTGCATCAGGAGAAATATTAGGTACACCACTATAATTAATATAGTAATCGAAAGTAGCATCTAAATCCCAGAGAATATATCCCCACTTTTTATGACCGCCCTCTGGATTTAGTCCTCGCCACCAACCCGTATTATAATTGAGCCAATCGGAAGCAACTACGTTTAGATTGACAATCATATAATCAATCATGCTAAGCATATTAATGCTGTCTTTTGCCAATTGATAATTAGCAGCATCACTCATATCATTTTCTAAGATAAAATCCCGTATTCCGGTCCAATCATTAATCGCTCCTGGTCCTCCATATTCAATCTCGGTTTGTCCCCAGGTAGAAAGATATTGAATCTCATACTTTCCTTGGTCGTAATATTCGTCGGTATAATCATGATCCACTGGACGTTCTCTCATCCCATATACGCCCCAGTATTCTCCATTCAAAAATAAGATGACCCGCTCCACGGCACGTAGATCAAGCTTCATTTCACCATTCTGAGCCAATTGCTGTACATATTCATCTCGGATATGGGTGCTACCCTCGTGGTTACCATCGTTAATCGCTGGATAATTGTCATCCCCGGAATTTCTAAACATAAACTTTTGATATTCGTCACGATCTGAGTAACTGAACAATGGAGCTTTTACGGCTTTAGAATAGCCCATCTCATCTCTCGATATCCAATCAAGACTTCGATGATCCAATACCCAAGAATCCTGTCCATGCCGATTCAGGCTACCAAAAGAGGTGGCCTCTCTTTCTTTATTTATATTAAAATATTCGAGCGAACCGATCGGAATCACAGGACCGTTACCATTCGCCAAATCAATCACCGAATCTGCCGCTACAGAAAAAACTGCCAAGGAAAAATCTTCATTGATAAAATAGGTATTGAAATCCATTTTACCAGGCAGAATATTGGGATCATTAGAAAATGCTCTTCCCTTTACTACTTGCGTTTGCTCGATAGTAATCGGACCATTATAGATCGGTGAATCGGTAGTAGGATTGGTACCATCAAGGGTATAGTGTAGGACAGAATTAGGTTCGTTATTAATAATTTCCACGACCTGTGCCTCTTCGTAATAACCAGCTTCTACCGTAATTGTAGGTGTTTGGGTGTAACCAAGATATTGGTTCGTCAAATTATTAGAAGTACCAAAGCTTGGGTTGGTAGAAACGCCCCAGAAGGCTTCGCCGTCGGTAATTCGACAACGGGAATGTTCCACCAGTGTAAGCTCCATTTCATGCGATTCTAGTACCGTTCCACTGGCATCAGAAAGCAAGACATACTCTCCTTCTTTTGTTTGAGCTAATTTAAAATTTGTGTGATATTCTCCATTGACAAATCGATCACGACCAGAGCAAAGAAAGGTTAAAAACCCATTGGCAGGAATAATGGTACCAGCAGGAATTTCCCATTTTTCGGGTTTGGATATTTTATCAGATAAATGCCATCCACTAATATTTACCTCCGTATCACTAGAATTATACAATTCAATCCAATCTTCCGTTCTACCGAAACTATCCATAAAAGAATTGAGATTAGAAGCAGAGTATTCGTTGATATGTATCTGTGCTGAAGTAATAGGAATATAAATTAGCAGAAAAAAGAGGCAGGTATAAAATCTTTTCATTGTTAGAAAATTAAATAAGTTAATTTAAAGTTGTTCAATAATAATCTCATGATTTTTAATTTGAAAAATTCTATCAGAAATAAGCTTTGAGGGTTAATCTAATTAAACTCGATATAACTATCCAAAAAATTAAAAAAGGTTGCCTAATTCTAAATCGTCATTGAAAAATCGACAAAATTGAGATTAAAATAATCTAGCTGATGACCAGCATACAAAAAGAGAAAACAAATGGTCGTACCGCAATTATAAGGGATTAGTGTCTCCTCCACCCTTTTAATTAAAGATTCGCCTAATTGCAGACTAAATAATGCATCTAATTGTAAAATAGTTGGCAAAAAAAAAGCCCTAACTTTCATCAGGGGTTTTAAGAATCTAAAAAATTTTATTCTTCTTCCATACGTCGTTGGGCTTTGCGATCAACGCCACCATCCAGTTCTGCTTGCCAAGCTTTAAGTTTATCCCATTGACCATCGGCGGCCATTCGAGATTGCTTAGGCCAAGTAGATGGGTTGTGGTTTTTGTAGCGATTTCCCGCAGCTAATAAAATGCTACTTAACTGAGTAGGCTCTGTTTTTGCTAATTGATCCCAAGTTTTAATTCCTACGTTTTGGAGAATTTCTTCGATTTTAGGACCAATGCCTTCGATAATTTTTAGATCGTCAGGAAGTTTGTCTTTTTGTTCCGTCGTTGGTACTGCTTTGACAGCATCCGTGGTTTTCGGTGTCTCAACTTTTTTGACTTCTTCTTTTACCTCTTCTGCAACTTCCTCTACTTTTTCTTTAGTATTCGGCGTTTCCTCTTTCGTCTCTTCGATCGTTTCTTGAATTTTTTCTTTCGCCTCTTGGACCTTCTCGTTGATTTTTCCACCGACCACTTCGGCGATTGCTTTTACGGTATCCACCGCATCTTCCAGTGTATCGCGAAGTTGTTCTCCTACTTCATTGGCAGTTTCTGTAACGGCACCCAAGATCTCTTCCGCTTTGCTTTCTGGTGCTTTACCTTTAATGGCATCTGCCGCTTTTTCCAGTTTTTCCCCTTGTGCTTCCCGTGCCGATTCGGCAGCTTTCATTTCCTCTTTTATCTTAGCCTTAGCTGCTTCTTTGGCTTCTTTTATTTTTTGCTGTTCCGCCCGTCTCTTATCTCTTTCTGCTTGCGCTACTTTTTTCTTTTCCAGCTCTTCTCGGGTACGATGCATATCCGCTAGTTTCTCTTCTTTAGAACGAATACGTTCCTCAATCATTTTTATTTTCGCTTGGCGAATTTGAGCTTCGAGTTGTCCATCACTATTGGCGATTCTTCGGTCTTCGTATTTCAAGTCATTTCGATCGCGTTCGATGGAGTGTTCCATTTTTCCAATGGCATTAATCAGTCCATCGTATCTTTTATTAAGTCGATCAGTAGGAGAGTTACCACCAGCTGCTGCCGGACCAAATTTTTTCTCTTTCACTACTTTAAAAAGTCCATCCAATTTATTCCAAACCTTGGAGCGGTGTTCTTTAGTAAGTTTAGTATCGCGAAATTGTTTCTGGACTTCTTTAAGTTCATTGAAGATATTAGTAAGGTTCATTCCTTTGGTCACCTTTTCTTCTAATTCGCCTAATGTGTTTTTAAAGGTTTCGAAATGCGTTTGTGACATGCTCTCAAACTCTTTATTTAAAGCTGCGCGCATTTCTTTCATTTTAGAAAACAATTCATTCGTGTTTTCTCGCAGGTTATTGGCATGCTCACGAAAGAGGTTGCGTTCTCGCACCTGCCCTTGAACTTTATTCCAAAAAACTTTAAGTGCTTCCCAAGTTTTGGAATCGTAATCGGTCAGTTGATCAATTTTTTCTTTTAACTCTGCTAGTTCGGTTTTATAAACTTGATTGAGTTTTTCTGACAGGACAACAAATTGCCATTCTGTTTGAGCACGTTGAATAACGTCGCCCCGTTCTACCTTAAGGGTATCTGGTAAAAGTGGTTCGGTGAGGGAGAGTTCTCTCTCCATGGTTTGGTAACCTTCGGGAAAAAGAACGGCCTGTCCATTTCTCCATTCTTCAAACATTTTTTTACCAAATTCCTCAGTAGCTAAACTTTCTGGAAAGGTATAAACATTTACTTTCGATTCGCTGGGTCGAAGTTCTAATGCAAGTAGCACTTTTTCTTCTTTCTCGTTGGTACCCCAAAGCACAAGCTTGGTCTTCATATAATTACGGTATCTGTTAAAAATTTCGTTTAATATCAGTGTTTCTCGTGCAATATGTTTGAAGTTGTTAAATAATCCGATCAGCTTACCTGCAATTTGGGAAATTACGGAACAACTTCTACGATAAAAGTATAAAAAAGAGATTGAAAATCAAACTATTATACATTTTACCTGCTAAGCTATTTTGAAAGCCCTATTTATCTAAAGGTACTCGTTAAAAGAAAATAAGGAGAAAAAGTTTCTTATACCAATTTTTTCTTCATCAGATATTCTGCAATTTGCACGGCATTTGTCGCTGCCCCTTTTCGTAAATTATCAGATACAATCCAAAGATTCAACGCATTCTTTTCTGAATCATCTCGACGAATTCTACCCACAAAAACATCGTCATGATTGTGCGCAGTCCGGGGCATGGGATAAATATTTTTCTTTACATTATCTTGTACCGTTACTCCTTTAGTTTTGCGTAGGATTCGTTTGATGTCTTTCACCTCAAATGGTTTTTTAAAACTAACATTTACTGCCTCCGAATGTCCTCCTTGTACTGGCACTCGTACTGCGGTAGCGGTAATTCTCAGTTTTTTTTCGCTTAGAATTTTTCGGGTTTCATGTACTAATTTCATTTCTTCTTTGGTGTAGTCATTTTCCAGAAAAACATCACAGTGTGGTAGACAGTTTCCAAAGATCGGATGTGGATAAGCCATCTCAGCGGTCGCTAAAGATTTTCCCTTCTTTTCTGACTCGTATTGCTTCACTGCTTTTACGCCCGTTCCGGTAATCGA
Source organism: uncultured Saprospiraceae bacterium (assembly GCA_964645475.1). Classification (GTDB taxonomy): domain Bacteria; phylum Bacteroidota; class Bacteroidia; order Chitinophagales; family Saprospiraceae; genus JALZUU01. The sequence continues at coordinate 22,320 of CAZYAC010000022.1, forward strand.
CTGGTAGGTAGAAATAACCAATCGCTTCAAACCAAATTCCTTATGCAAAGGCGCCAAAGCAGCCACCATTTGGATAGTAGAGCAATTGGGATTCGCAATAATTTTATCTTTTTTAGTTAACTGGTTTGCATTAATCTCCGGGACAATCAATTTCTTTTTCGGATCCATTCGCCATGCCGAAGAGTTATCAATCACAGTAGTTCCTACTTCTGCAAATTTGGGTGCCCATTTTAAGGAGGCACTTCCTCCTGCCGAAAAAATCGCGATGTCGGGACGTTTAGCGATCGCATCTTCTACCCCAATAATTTTATAAGTCTTTCTGCCAAATTTAATTTTTTTACCAACCGAGCGGGCGGAAGCCACAGGAATAAATTCGGTAATGGGGAATTTACGCTCTTTTAATACCTGCTGCATAACGGTTCCTACTAAGCCAGTTACTCCTACTACTGCTAATTTCATTTCATTTAAAGGTTTAATTTTTTGAAAAATAAATAATTACTTAATGCTATATTCAGACAGACTTCATGAATAGGTTTACCTAATTTTAGCTGACAAAGTTAATCCCATTTGGGAATATTTACTATTTTTGATACTATGAATAAATATATTATTACCTCTTTTTTCATATTGTTTGCACTATGTCTTCATGCGCAATTTATCGAAAATTTTACAGACGGGAACATTACGAATGATCCAATCTGGCAAGGAGACATAGATCGGTATGTCGTTAATAATAATTTTGAACTACAAAACATGGATACCGCTGGTGGAAGTACCTACCTTTCTGCCCCTGCGGTGACCTCAGACAGCACCACTTGGGAGTTTTATTTTCGACTTGAATTTGATCCCTCTACCTCCAATCAAATGCGAGCTTATCTTAATGCTAGTCAATCCAATTTGACTGGACCTCAAGATGCTTATTTTTTACAAGTGGGTGCCAGTGGTGGAGATGATGCAGTAGAATTTCACCGCCAAGATGGAGTTGGTTCGACGCTCTTAATGAGTACCCCAATCGGAAGTGCAGCCACCGATCCAGAAATTCGAGTCAGAGTCACTCGCAAGCAAAATCAAGAGTGGGAATTACTAGCAGATTTAACCGGTGGTACTAATTTTCAATCTTACGGGACGATTATCGATGGTACCCATCCAATGGGACAATATTTTGGTTTCAGTAATAAATATACTTCTACTCGGGTTGATAAATTTTTCTTTGATGACATTTCAATTTCTCCACTTTTTACAGACGTCACCCCGCCTGTGCTGATTGCTGCTACTGCCGTTGATAACAGTACCATCACTTTACAATTTAACGAACCACTCGATGAAACTTCTGTGGCAATGATCAGTAACTACAGTTTTACTCCAGCAGTTAATGTGCTCAGTGCAATACTCGACAGCAGTGATCCTGCTCGAATTATTCTTACTGTAGACCCGCTCGTCAATGGCACAAATTATTCCGTTACCGCTACAGGAATAGCCGATATAGAAAATAACATAGCAGGTGCACAAACACAAAATTTTCTTTTTGTACAAACCATCGTTGCACAACCTAACGATATTATCATTAACGAAATTATGGCAGATCCTGCTCCCGAAGTTGGATTGCCGCCGTTTGAATTTGTAGAGATTTATAACCGTAGTGAAAATTTTATCAACCTAGAAAATTTCACCATCTCAGATGCGAATAGCACCGCCGACCCGCTCCCCAATTTTGTCTTAGCACCCGATGGATATGTAATCATCTGCGACATAGCAAACGTAAACGCCTTTAACGGATTTGGTCCCACTGTAGGTGTTGGCGGTCTTCCGGCTTTCAACAATGGCGAGGATCGTATCAGTTTACATAATAGTGATAATAACCTAATCCATTCGGTTCTTTATCAAGACGAATGGTATCGCGATCCAATAAAAGCAGATGGAGGGTGGACCCTAGAATTAATTAATCCAAACCTCTTTTGTCTGGGAGCCGAGAACTGGATCGCTTCGAATGATGGAGATGGAGGTACGCCTGGTCGGGTAAATTCTGTATTAGATAATACACCTGACAATACGCCTCCTACGGTCATTTCTGCCACGGCAATTTCTGCTACCAACCTATCCATTGTATTCAGCGAAGTTATGTCTGAAGCAGGTGTAGAAAATCCTGCTAACTATATAATTACTCCAGGTAATTTTTCTCCATCCTCCGTCACACTCGACGAATTAGGTACTACTGCCATCGCAATTTTTTCTACTGATTTTATAGATCGACAAGCATATAATCTTACGGTAAATTCTGTCAGTGACTGCGTAGGTAATAGTATTGCAGGAGAGAATACAGCTTCGTTTGCTTTTTTTATTACCAGTCCTGCTGAGCGATACGATATTATTATAAACGAAATATATGCCATTCCCACGCCTTCGCATGGTCTACCAGAATTGGAATTTGTGGAATTATATAACCGTAGTGATAAAGCCATCAATTTGGAGAACTACACTTTTAACGAAGGTAGCAGTAGTGGTAATAGGCTCCCCTTTTTCGTTTTGCTTCCAGACGCTTATGTGATTTTACAAAAATCTGAATTTGACGATTTCGGTGCCTATGGTGACGTAATTGAGTTAAGTAATTTTGCGCTGACTAACTCAGGTGAGTTGCTTAATTTAGAAGACCCATTTGGTAATACCATTGATGCGCTTGAATACGACGATGACTGGTCCATACCAGGTCGTTCGGCAGGCTATTCCTTAGAGCGGATCAACACAGATAATATTTGTACTAATGGAAAGGCAGACTGGAGTAGCAGTTTTGCCGATTTGGGCGGGACTCCTGGCAGTCAGAATAATATATTTAATCTAGATAATACCAATAATGACGGCCCAAATTTGACCAAAGTCTATATGAATCGGGGAATTCCAAATCAAGTTATTTTAAGTTTTGATCAGGCACTGGATCCGATGACTGCTACTGATTTAGAAAGTTATGGACTTAATCCTTCGGATCGATCCGTGATAAGTGCTAGTCTAGTGGCTCCACTTTTTAATGAAGTAAATATTTTGCTGAACAGCGGAGCGGAGGCTCAGACTATTTATACCATAGAAACAGACATTGGTAGTTGTAAAAATAATTTTTCAACCTTGGAGCAAACTGGGCGATTTGCCATTTCTGAAGATATAGAAGTGGGTGATTTAATTCTGAACGAAATTTTACATAATCCTTTTACCAACGGAAGTCGATTTATAGAACTTTATAATAAGAGTGATAAAGTAGTAGATGTCCAAGAATTATTTTTAGGAAAAAGGATTGGTCTGGACTCTATCGCGTTTGAGGAAGAAGTAGAAACTCCTTGTCTATTTTTCCCAAACGAATATATTGTACTCACTCCTAACCCAGAAGATATTTTAGCTCGCTATGAAGTTGAGCATCCTAATGCGCTGGTAGAAACCAGTGTTCCCAGCTACGATGATGATGAAGATCAAGTGGTCTTGTTGACATTTGAATCGGTAGTTTTGGATGAGCTTGCTTATACTCGAGAATTTAACAATGCCCTACTCGACGACCGAAATGGAGTCTCATTGGAAAGGATTGATTTGAATAAACCTACCCAAAATATTGGTAACTGGGCTTCTGCGGCGGAAACAGTTGGATTTGCTACGCCTACCTATCAGAATTCTCAGTTTTCGGAGAGAACTAATGCCGTACCTGAAAACCAGTTTATTTCCCTAGACGAGACCACTATTTCTCCGGATGGAGATGGTTTTCAAGATGCCTTGATTATTGCCTATCAAACGCCAGATCCAGGTTTTTTAGCCAATGTAAGGATTTACGATGCACGTGGACGACTGGTAAAAAAACTTAATCAACAAACACTCATTGCCGTAGAAGGAAGTCTGAAATGGGACGGAAGTACGGACAGAGAAGAAAAAGCACCTATTGGTATATATGTTCTAGTCGCGGAATTTACCCACCCAGACGGACGGGTTCAAACAGACAAAGAAACAATCGTAGTTGCTGCAAGATTAGAATAATATTTTCATGTAACCCTAATTTTGCTTAAATTTGTCTCTGAATTGGAATAAAACCTCTGCAAATTGTTTACAGATCTTCCTGTTTGAACCCTACTCAACCCAATATCTACGCGTTTATTTCCCAAAAACATGTTTAGCTAACTCCAGAAAACTTGTTGGATACAACTTCTATATTAAAAATTATTTTAATATATTTACTTCGTTATGGTTACTAAGATCCTCGGTTATCGCTATATTCAGTTATCCATCTCCGCATTTATCGTGTTGGGAGCAGTACTTTGTATATTCACTCCTAATTATTATCTGTTTAAGATGGGTAGCGAATTTGCCATTCAGATTATGTTAGGTTATCTAATCGGCGGCTTTATTTTCCTATATTTTCAACAACCCAAACTGACCTTCACTAGTTTTGCCTGCTGCGCTGGATTGTGTTTATTTTTAAAATATTCCACCAATGCAGAAATGAAAGCTCCAATTATAACTAATTCGGAGATTGTAAATATTGCTCATTTTAATCTTTCTTCAACGGCTTCAGATTATGAGCAAACGATTAAAAATATTAAAGAAGCAGATGCGGATCTTGTTTCTATTCAGGAATTAACTCCTGACTGGTTACCGGTTCTTGAGTCTGAACTTTCCGAATTATATCCTTATTCATCAAGCATTGTACGAATGGATCCTTTTGGAATAGCCGTTTTATCCAAGCGCCCTATACTTAACCTGGATACTTTCTACTACCAAAACATTCCAAATCTTGCGGGTACACTAACCTGGGAAAAAGGAGAAAAGGCCTTACAATTCATCGCTGCACATACGACTCCCCCGCTCTACCAAAAAGCACATACTCGGATGCAGCAACATTTAGAAGTAATTGGCAACTATATTGACGAGATTAATCTTCCGGTCGTTACAATTGGAGATTTTTACGCACCACCTTGGTGCCGAGAAATACAAGATTTGAAGTATGCCGCTGGACTAAATGACAGTCGAAGAACTGCTAAGCTAATTGTTTCCCAACTGTTTGAAAATCCTGTTGATTATATTCTACATTCTGATCAACTGACCTGTATTGATTTTGAATCGATCTCTAATCAAACATCACAGCACATTGGTATCCGCGGCGCTTATCAGTTCAATTCTCCAATTGAACAATAATAATAGATGTCTATCCTAA
>CAZYAC010000023.1:0-27337 GCA_964645475.1 uncultured Saprospiraceae bacterium
AATTGTTTTTGACATTGAGCTTGAATTTAAAAAACACAAAATTTAGAACACTCCCGATGTGCGGATTTTAAACCCAAAACCCAAAACCCAAAACTCAAAACCCAAAACTCACTAACTCAAAACCAACCTAAGGCGTCATTCTTTTTCCATCTCGATACCGTACTGGAAAAGCATCTGGATAACCCATGGATTTTGCTTTATTCATCATTTCACGTGCTTCCTTTAAAGTGAAAAAAGGAGAAAGCAGCACACGCGTCCAACCTCGATCTGAGAGATATTCCGTATCAATATTACCATAAGCTCGAACCTTATCGTATTCAGAATTTTGTTCGTAAAAGTCTACTACTACGGTAAGCTGAACTTTATAGTACGTACCAGAATAGGATTTATTTTTTTCTGTAGTTCTTTGGACAGGAGTACTTATAGTAGTAGTCTTGGTTCTAGAAGGACTAATTGGAACTGTACGAGTGGGTGTAGAGGTAATTCCTGAAGAAGAACTAGAAGCTTGTCGGGTGCCTATTTTAAAATCATTTTTATACACCTTCTGATTCGTATCGTGGGTATTAAAATCGTAAGAAAGCGTAGGCGCGCCAGTTTGTGTGACTTCTAATTTGAAGTTACGTTCTGGTAATACATCGAATCGAAAATTCTCCGTCTCAAAAAAACGGGAAACTAATAATCGTTTCTGTCCACTGGACGTTAACTCGTATAAAGTAGCTTTGTACTTTTTGTTGCGACGAGAGGGTGTAGTCACCATACCTTCTACAAACATTCCACTACCGAATTTATTGATGGTATAGATATCTGCATCGTTTTTTCCTTCTTTTTCAGGGAAGTCACGAGTCGAAACCAGAAAAATATTTTCTTTACTATCCTGATAAATATAACCAAAGTCGTCGGAGGGAGAATTAACGGGTTGTTTTAAGTTTTTCGGTTGTTTCCAGTTGTCGGGTTCTCCATTACTACGGAATATATCAAAGCCTCCAAGTGTTGGATGACCATTAGAACTAAAAAATAAAGTTCTTTGCTGTGGATCGTAAAAAGGAGTTATTTCGTCTCCTAGGGTGTTAATCTTTATACCGGCATTTTTAGGAAAACTAAAATCAAAAGCATCACTATCCATTCGTCGCGTGGCATACCAAATATCCATTCCACCATATCCATCGGGTCGGTCAGAAGCAAAATAAAGGATTTCGGTATTCCCGTTTTGCACTACGTGAGGATACATGGCAGTGGTTCCTTCCATCTTGATGTACTCCCGTAATCTAGCTGGAGCAGACCAACTATTATTTTTCTTTCTAGTAACGTAAATATCACATTCGGCTTGAGCTCCTTTCCAATCGTTGTTTTTACAAACTGTAAAATAGAACTGCTGACCATTTGGACTAAAACTTCCTTGACTAAGTGCACCGGTAGCTACCGTTGGTAATTTAGGTTCAATGGCAACCGACCATTCGCCGCCTTCAAGACGAGTACGGAGGATATTTGATTTTTTAGCACGGGCCGAAGTAAAGTAAAGAATACCGGAGGCAAAAGGAATAGGTGCGAAATCATGCGATGGAGAGTTAACAGCATTGCCCAATCTGGATAGCGTAGGTTGTGGTTCTGAATTTTCCATTCCTTCCGCTAGTAAGCAGCCTGCAATTTCATTGTCCACCAATTTTTGGATGAGTGCTTTGTCTGGTCCTTTGTAGGCTTGGGCATAGGTCTTTAAAGCAGCCATTGCTTCTTGATAACGTCCTTGAGATTTGATACTGCGACCATATTTTAGACCGGCTAAAGGGAATTTTCCGTTGGATTGAATTTTCCCAAACGCTCTTTCTGCACTCACATAATCACCACCAAGAAGATAGGCTTCTCCTGCGGCGTTAATAAATTCTTTTTTGCTGGTTTTAAGTCGGTACGCAGATTCGTACGCTTGGCCGGCAGCGGCATATTCACCTCTACTTTTCATTTCTTTAGCGGAACGGGAAAGCTGTTTCCAATTCTGAGCTAAAAGATTATTACCCACAAAAAGTAATGCTAAAAAGATGATATTTATAAGAAGCCTTTTCATATAGACAAATTTAAGGAGAATACTATGTACTTAATCGTAAAAAAAGGTTAAAAGTTGCCGGAGATAGAGTAATCAGGCCATGAAGGAAGTCATAATGAAACATGAAGGCTTTTTTATTCTTAAAAAATTAATTATCAGGGTGGGCATCGATTAATTTTTGTTTAATTATATTTAATCGACCCTCAAATCCTTTGTGAAACCAGGTACGTTCGAGTAATGCTAAATTGTCTTTACGGCAAAAGAGCAGTCCTTCGTCTGCAATTTGATATTGCTTATACATTAACTTTTGTAAAGACTTATTTGGTTCTAACTCGATCGGGTGCACCAATACTTTTAGATAATATTCTTCCGCTTTTTTTAGCTGTCCTTGGTGATAATAAATCATAGCAACCTTATTGCTATGTCGTAAAAAAGAGAGGATCGTTTCTTTTCTATTGTCAAAAAAATACTTGGCTGTCTTACTAAAAGACTTTGCATCGAGTTGGACAATGCTGTCCATTTTGATCTGAATAGTGTCTAAATTTTGGGCATAAAAAGTACTAGAAAAAATAAAAAACGAGAAAAAGAGTATTGGGAGTTTCATACTATTAAGACGTTTAATTTTCAAAACTAATTGTCCAGCTAGTAGGATTATTTTAGACTACTACCCCTCCTCCAAAATCCACCGCCCCACCATCTCCACTGCCACTGGATACACCTGATGTTCTAAACTCAAAACCTTACGAGCAATATCCTCCGGTTGATCCGTTGGTAATAACGGGCAATGCGCCTGTAAGATAATATTCCCTTCGTCGTAGTGTTGATTGACGTAATGGATGGTCGCTCCACTTTCTTTTTCTTTATTATCAAAAACGGCTTGGTGGACATGATGACCATACATTCCTTTACCACCATATTTAGGGAGCAGGGCAGGATGAATATTAATAATTTTGTTAGGAAAAGACGCAATCAGATATTCAGGAATTAGCCATAGAAAACCCGCGAGCACAATCAGGTCAATTTCTGCAGCAGCTAATTTAGTAACAATATTTTTATCCTCGTAAAATCCTTTTCGGTCAATCAGTAATTTCTCAATACTGTGCCTATCTGCCCGATCCAATACACCCGCATTTTTACGATTAGAAACAATCAGTCGAACCGATAATTCAGCATGGTCTTTTAGATGTCCAATGATCGCTTCGGCATTGGAGCCTCCACCAGAAGCAAAGATGGCGATGTTAAGCATAATATGAAATTTGTTGAGATGTTGAACTGTTGAATCGTTGAGAAAACGTATAAGTACTCAACGATTCAACAAATCAACAAATCAACAGTTCAACAGAAAGAATTTAGTCCAAAAACTGCAAAGTAGCTAATTTAAATTTCTTTCCTCTTTCACCGAATAAAATCATTTCCCTTTTGCCTGTTTGACGGGATACTTTGGGACGGAAAAGTAAGTTGTCTTGTTGGTTATTAATGAGTGGTGACATCTCGAGACTGCCATCGCGATTGATCTGAGCCAATGAAATAAGGGTGCGTCGTGTACTACCACTAAAGCCATAAAGTCTATCATCGTCTTTGTCATAATTGCGGGAATCATCATTAAAAATAAAAAATAATTTATCCCTAACAATAGACATAGCGTACGAAGAAAAATAACCTCCATCATTGCGTGTCTCCTGTTCTTTTGGAATTCTAGTAGCCCATTCAATTTCTCCGTTGGGCCGGATATTGGCTATAATCAAGTCATTATAATTATAGTAATAATCAAAACGATTGCCGCCCCTGCCAAATCGATTTCCAGTAAAATTGTCAAAAGAGTTGACAACATTTACGAAGTACTGTTCTCCTACTAAAACAGCTCCACCATCGTTACGTAAAATGAGGTGATCCAGCGAAAAAGAGCTTAGTTCCGCTTGCTTTTTAACTTCACCGGATTGTTCTGCTCTTTCGGCTCGGGATCGTTTACGATTAGAAAGGTCTGCGGTTCGTAGATTGAAGTCAAATTCTTTAGTATTGTTGGCGTAGATTTCTTTAGTAATTGGATTGAGTCGGAAAAAGTAAGTGCCCCTAGCGCTAGAAATTCCTTTTTGAGAATAGAAACCGGCGCAAACCAGATGACCATCATTGGCGATTTTAAAAGTTAAATCGGTAATGAAATAATCTTTTAACTCCAGTGGATATTCGACAAATTTTTCTCCGGAAGCAGAATATGCGAGAATCGTATAACGGTAGTTTGCTCTACCTTTTTTGACCTCTTTGGCGCTTTTATCAAAAACAGTATTCAGTAAATAAACATTTCCATCGTTGTCGATTTCAAAACTTTCTATGTTGACATTTTGATCTGGGTAGGGTAGGGTGATCTCCTTTTCCCATAGCAGCGTCATATCTTGATCGTATACGTAGATGGAAAAAGTTTCTTGAGTTTTTCGTCGTTCTGGATTTTGATTATAGATTAATAATTTAGAACTATCCTTAGAAATGCTAAAATCAAAATACCCTTCGCGTGCTCGATTTTTGGTAGGATTTTCAGCTACTTTGGTTAATTTTCGTGAAGGTTGTAATCGGCGATAGCTTACTTCCTGAGCAAACAGATAATTTATTTTTTTAGCTTCATTATTAAAAGAAGTAAATAAATAGAGTTTACCACCAAAAGGAATGATGTCTTCAAATTCCACCCGTTTTTTCTTATACTTCATATCCAACTTAACAGATTTCCGCAGTTTCATTTGCGGAGTATAATGCTCTAAGTAAATTTTACTAGGACCATCAAAACCTTGTTGTTTTGTTTTTTCTCGAAGGGCATAAATACCTGTTTCATTGGAGGTGATAATTTCAGAAAGAAAGGTGCCTGAAGGTTCATTAAGTTCTTGCCCCCAATTGAGCTGTGTCTTATCGTCGGGTTGTGCTGAGAGAAGCGTAATTATTCCCAACGTAAAAAAGAAAATTAAAAAGGACGTACGCATGTTTTTTTGTTGAATTGTTGAGCTGTTGAATTGTTGAGTACTCATACTTTATTTCAATAATTCAACAAAAATAAAATCTACTATATTTTAAAAACACTAGTTTGATACGAATGTTTTCTTATTTGCTAGATACTGTTTTTTTTAACAAAAAATTAATGATTTTACAAATCAACAAATCAACAAATCAACAAATGTATTACCTCCCAATCGACCGATACTTAGCAGCGTTGGCGGCATCGATTTTCGTCATTACCTTTTTTGCTGTACTCTTACTGGCACTATCTGCCACTTTAAAAATATCAATGATCTCATTAGCTTTAGAGTTGGCGAATACCTGAAGAGACATGGAGTTTGGATAGGACTTTTCGGCTTTACCCACATCTTCCAACACTTTAGCCATGACCAAACGGGCGGTTTCCACGTCTTGGTGCATCAAATCTAACCCTCGAATATGGTAATCATACATTCCTTGTCGGTAGGGGCGAAGTCGAGGATTGAGCATACTTTCTTGTAACCAGTAGCGGTTACGATTACCATCTTGTGAACGCCACCCACGGAATGTACCAGCGACGTTAGCAGGGATGGTGTTGAGAATTTCTTGCGCCCGCCGGAAATGTTCTTCACCACCAAAAGGCACAAAAGTATCTCCGTCCAATCCTAAAATAAAGTAAACATAAAAGCCCAAAATTGAACTTAAATTATCTTGATAGGAATTATTACTAAATATGATGGGCTGAAATTGTTGATAGCTAAATTGAAAATCTTTGTCATTGTGTGAAATTAACACCGTTTCAGAAGTGCTTCCATAGATAGGTCTCGAAGCCTGAATTTGGAGGCTACCCGAAAACTCAGTGGGGGATAATTCTTCTGTGATATTGATTTGAATATTGGCGTTGATACGTTCGGTTGGTGTGTACACGTCATCGGTCCATTTCCGAGTATTTAGAAATTCCTCGATTCGCTGTTGCATATCTTCGAAAACGGCTGGATCGACCGTTTGTATTTTGGGTACGTTTACCTTTACCTGAAAATTCATTTCTTGTGCCTGAACACAGTTAAAAGCCAATAAACCAATAAAGAGTAGTATAATATTTTTCATAATTAAATAATTTTGACCAATTCGTTGACGATGTCCGTAGCAACGGCAGTTTTTGATTTTAAGGGATATTCGAGGATATTTCCGTCTGAATGAAGGATGGTGATTTTATTGGTATCGTGCCTAAATCCAGCTCCTTTATCCCTTAATGAATTTAGAACGATAAAATCGAAGTTTTTCTTGTGAAGTTTACCTTCTGCGTTGGTTTTTTCGTCATTTGTTTCCAAAGCGAAGCCAATTGTAAGTTGTTTTTTTGTTTTACTGGCGCCTAATGTGGCAGCAATATCTTGGGTTCGTTCCAATAAAATAGATAAATCTCCTGCTTTCTTTTTTATTTTTTTGTCAGAAACTTCTGCTGGGCGATAATCAGCGACGGCAGCGGCTAATATTGCTACGTCTGCCTTTTTAAAAAGATCCGTTGCGGCTGTAAACATTTCTTGTGCAGACTCCACCGAAATGGTTTGGATGCCGGGATGAGCAGTTTTTAAATTAGAAGGTCCCAATATCAATTGAACTTTAGCTCCACGGCCAGCTAGTTCCTTAGCGATAGCCATTCCCATTTTTCCAGAAGAGCGATTACCAATAAAGCGGACTGGATCAATCGCTTCGTAAGTAGGGCCTGCGGTAACAATGACCGTCTTATTTTTTAGATCTTGAGTTCGGTTGGTAAAATCGCTAATGAGTTGAACAATCTCTTCAGGTTCTGCCATTCTACCAGCACCTACCAATCCGCTGGCCAGTTCTCCATGACCTACTGGAATGAGATGATTCCCACCAGCTATTAGTTTTTCGAGGTTACTGCGAGTTGTAAAATGTTCCCACATATCTAGATCCATAGCTGGGGCAAAAAATACGGGACATCGAGCAGATAGATAAGCTGCCAGTAACATATTGTCGCAGATGCCATTGGCCATTTTGGCGAGGGTGTTGGCAGTAGCAGGTGCGATGATCATCACGTCAGCCCAAAGTCCAAGTTCGACATGATTGTTCCATCCTTCGGAACTATGCACATTAGAAAAAACGGGACGTTGAGAAAGGGTGCTGAGGGTTAGAGGGCTGATAAAGTCGACGGCAGCGGGAGTCATAATGACTTGTACTTCTGCACCCGCTTTGATGAAAAGCCGAGTGAGTAACGCTGACTTATAAGCAGCGATACTGCCGCTAATACCAAGGAGAATTTTTTTACCGGATAGGGTAGAATCCAAAATTTTAGATTTAAGGATTGGTTAAAGCTAGTTAGCCCTCTTCCATAATATGTTTTTAAAAACACGGCAGAAGAGGGCTAATCAGCAAGCTGGCCGGTAGCCAGCGTTTTTTTAAAAGATTGCTTAGAATTTTTTCTCTTCGCGATCGTGGTAGTGTACTTCGCCATTACTAAATTCGTCGCTGGCAATCAGTACTGGATTGGGTAATCTTTCGTAGAATTTAGAGATTTCGATCTGCTCTTTATTCTCGTGAATTTCTTCAATCGTATCGGTATTCACCGCAAACTCTTCAAGTTTGTTATGCAATTCATGCTTAAGATCAACAGAAATCTGTTTGGCTCTTTTAGAGATGATAACAAGAGATTTATAGACATTTTCTGTGTCTTTGATCATTTCGTGAATATCCCGTGCACCACAATTTGGCTCTAGGCCTTGAACTCTTGATTTAATGTCCGACATTAGCGATAATTTTTAATTGCTTATTGGATTTATTGATAATACTTTGAACCTCGTCTCCGAATTTACTTTTTGGATGTTTCCGAAGAAAGTTTTTAGTATACTTTAATGTATTGTTGTACCGATCCATTTGTTTGGCAAAAATGCTGTTTTCTGCCCAGTTGAAGTTTGATTTTATAATCAAAAATCTTACCCGTTCGGCGTACGGTGAATCTGGAAAATCTTTTAACAGATTCTGAAAAGACTGCGTAGCTGCCTGATACTGTTTTAGATTGTAGTATAACTCTGCTTCTTTGTACGTCTTATTTTCCAGTTTTGTTCGCATTTTGGTAATCAGCGAGTTGGCTTCTTTTACCTTTGGACTAGTTGGATAAGTGTTAATAAATAACTGAAATCCGTCAATCGCTTTTTGCGTATACGTCTGGTCCAGACGGTAAGAAGGACTGAGATTGTAATTAGCGTAGTGTTCCATATAATCAGCCTCTTCCCGGTACTGACTATTAGGAAAAGTGTTGGAAAAATTCTTAAAATAATAGGAAGCTAACGTAAATTTTTGTTGATGATAATTTGTGTAAGCATAATAAAAATAGGCTTTTTCTGCTTCCGGACGTCCTTTATAAGCACCAATCACCAATTCGAATAAGGTTTGCGCTTTTGACCATTCCTCAGTTTCGTAATAATAATTGGCTTTTTTTAGTAATAATTCGGTATCCGTACTGGTTCGCAGTTTCTCATATTCACTCTTACAGGCTGTTCCTACGAGAAGAAATAGACCGATAAAAACACCGAAGATCATTTGTTTATTCATAGACGTGCAAATTTACGTTTTTTTTCTCAAATTCTAGGGAATTCCCAATTTGGGACTATCTCCTATTAAACGGGAAAAAAGGGTGGAAAATTAGGGTTTTATCGTATAAAGTACTCAGGTTAGCCTTTTCACGACGTTTATTACTTAAAAAGACGGGTAATTTGGAAAACAGGTTGGGATTCCAAATCCATAAAACGAACAAAACCGGCAAATGCCGGTTCTGTTTTGGTTGGAAGTATCTATGCCTCCATAGTGTTACGGTAGTTTTCCCAACCATTATATTTTAGACAGTTCTGTGAAAACTGTTCAAAAGCGAGAGAATGAAGTACAAATTTAATAAGCTTTTTTACATAAACAAAATTTTTAATATTTTATTGTCTCTACCGCAGTACCATTCCCATTAATTCTTTGAATTCGTCCGCCTTGTTAAAATTATGATCTTGATAAGTTGTGGCGCTAAAGCGCAAGTTGTAAACTTGTTCATTCCGTAATTCCAGCTCTATCTTTATATTTCCATAACCTTGATTAAATTTTTCTGTTTTTGTTTTCTTAAAATTCAAAGAAGGCTTTAGATAATGTCGCTGAATAGATTCGATCCATTGCGGTCGATTAAAAGTGCGGATGTCGCTTACATAACTATGATATTTCATTTCTAACACTTTTTCGCGAAGCAGATCAAAAAGGTGAATAATTTCTGTTTTACGATACTGTGTTTGATGAAAATGTATTACAAAGCCCTTAGCAGAGGGTGTATTTAAAAAAGCGATCGCATCATCCGTCCTTGCAGTAGGCGACAAATAAGCGGCGTACTGATTATTGAGCCAATCAAGCAAGCGACGAGCGGAAAGGGTTATCTTCCATTTTTCGTAAGCGATCTTATCAGCTTCGCTGCGTTCAATGATCTTGTGGATGACAGGTTGAGAAGGCGAACTTTGTTCGGATTCTTGAAAGAGCGATTTTATTTTTTTCCAGAAATCAGACAATTAAGTAGGGTTTAGTGATGTATGATACGTCTTGTGTTTATAGAGGCCATGATTAAATTATTATTTAAACAGATTGAGTGAAGATTGGTTTAGGTTGCAGTTGTGTAGGAGAATTATTTGATTTTCTTTCATTCTAATTTATCTAGGCTAACTCCATCAACTTGTATAAAGCTCAATGTAAACAAATTGTTATTTAATTTTAAAACAAAAATTGTTTAATATTAAAATAAAAAAACATTTTGTTGTTTTGTTGATCGAAATAAAGTATCTTTACATTGTATTATCAATGTTTTAATAATACAATATCTACTTTTTCTCACCGGGTATGATGATATTTATATCCATAAATCTAATATGAAATGACGAAGTTTTCTTTATTAATTTTTATCCTTGCTTTTCTCTTTCCAGTCTGTGCAATATGCCAAACGGCTATTTGTGAAGACATAGTTCTTGATAATGACGGATTACCAATTGATCTTCCTACAGACATCTATTGTTTAGAATATGCTAATAATATCATTGCCAATGAATATGCGCCGACTATACGTCATATGGCTGATGCTACTGGAGGTTTTGGTAATCGTGGCCTTGATGGGTTTGCGGACTTAATTGTTTCTCCCTTTTATGATGGTGATTATAATACAGGTAATAACTGGAACAATTTAGCTAATATAGCCTGTTGTGACATTTCTTCTGTAGATGTGGATGCGTTTGATCCTTACGTTTATTATTCAGTAGTCTGGCTGGAAGATTATTGGCTTGTTACTTACGGCTTTTATCATCCTAGAGATTGGGCACTTGGTAGTGTCTGGAGTAATCTTGGCTGTGATAAAGATAACCACGAAAATGATTATGAGGGGGCACTATTTATGGTGAGCAGAGAAACCAAAGAAGTGGTGAGTGCTTATTCTACCGCTCATTATGCGTTTAATACATATGATAATTTTACAGGAATTCCGACTGTTTTTATAGATGATCGGACACATGCAGTAGAGTTAAATCTAGGTAATGAGTGTATCGATTATGGATTAGAGGATGGCAGTGTTCCAGCTTGGGTTAACAATTGTGACGATTGTAAAAAGTTTTTTTCTCCTGAGGGAAATGTAGTTTATCAACCTTTGCCATACAACAATCCTGATGCAGAACCATTTGTAGATACCTATACCATTAATATAGACGGAACAGATCACAGAGTTGGTAATGGAGAATATGAATTGGTCGATGTTTTTGGTACACACCCTCAAAGTCTGAATAGCTTTCGAGACAATCCAGAGGTATTTACTACTGACAATACCTTTTACACCCATGTTTCCGATCCAGTGGAATCTGGAACGGCGAGTGCTCCTTGGGGATGGTCGAAAATGTCATACACTCCTAAACAGTTAGAATACGTAACCTGTTTTGCAGAGACTGGAAATGAGTTTTGTTTTCCAAGAAAAATTTTCACATCTCATGGAACAGGAATCTTTACTCCTCCTCCATATCCAGTAAATGTGGATTATAATCCATATTTTCCTTGTAGTGACCTTCTAATTGCAGATATAACGATTAACCATGTGATTATTGAACAAAATGTAGAATGGAGCGGTAGCGGACTTTGGAATAATGCTTCATTTGATGAGATACTTGTTCGTGATGGAGCAAACCTTACGATTGATAATACCAGTTTGGAATTTAAAAGTGGCGGAAAGATAACAGTTGAGAATGGAGGAACGCTCACAATTAATAATTCCACGCTTACTTATTGTGGAATTGAAAGCTCAGGTAAATGGCAAGGAATAGATGTTTATTATAGTCCCCATCCAGTAGTAAATATTACAATAAATGATAGCGAAATAATAGATGCAGAAATTGGTTTAAGAATAGCTTCTCGATCTTTTGATGATGGAAATACACCAAATCTCAATATTGCTGGGAGTAAATTTATAAACAATGGTATTGGTATTGATGCTACTGATTATGAAGATGATGGACTAGCAATGATTACTGACACAGAATTCTTCAATGGCGTAGGAATCCAGTTAACAAATAGTCAAAATTTCACTATCGACAACTGCAGCTTTTCTAATCATTCTACGGGTGTTCTCGCACATAATTCTGCATTTAGGGTAGTCAATGAAACCAGATTTGAGAACTGTGGAATTGGTGTTGGCTCCTTTGGTACTTTTCCACTCGGCTCTTCTGTATATGTAGGAGATGAAAATTCCGGATCAGGGAATATCTTTGACGGTACAGATATTGGAATATTATTGCTCGGTACCAATAGCCCTGATGGTGCCTTTATCGAAAAAAATGAATTTAGAAATACTCGTAATGCTATCGAGTTTAATGGTGCGAATAAGTTTACGGTAGCTAATAATAGCTTTATGGGTAATTCACGGGCAGTTACAGTAGCGCATACTGGAATCGCCTTTAATGACCTCTAAGATGTAATGAGTATATTAGCTGTACGCAGGCCAATAATTTTTTTACAGGAGAAAATATAAGAACTCGATTTTTAGAAAATCATTCAATTGCAAGTGCTGGGTTTAATTATATTATGATTGATGCAGAATTACCTCTTATGATAGGAGAAAATGGAGAGTCTGCTGCCAATTGCTTTGGCCAAAATACGAATAGTTTTTTTCCTGATATCGCTAGTAACCAATCCTTTAATTACTTTTATAGCGCATCTACAGATTGTAAAACTGAGCCTTCAGTTGGTAATAATAATGTGGTTGTAGCCCAGGTTTTTCAACAGGGAATTTATTGTGAAGAAATAGGTCCATTCAATATTGAAACCCCTGGAAGTGGGAATAATGGTCAAATCAACCTGCAGAATTTTGAGGCGGAATCAGCATGTAGAACGTGTATCTTGGATAGTATTGATTTATATATTAATAAAGTAATTGCAAAAGGCGGAGATAATCCTCGCACAGTTGTCGTTGAGACAGGAGCAGCAACTGCTGATCTTCGATCTACCGAACGGATGCTCGACCAGTGGATAGATTTTGGTATTTATGTAGGATTAAAACTAAAAGATTATGAATATTTAGAAAATATCCTAAGCCCAATGAAAACTTGGGATTTACAAACCAAACATTTTGGTGTAAAGATGATAAAAAATGATCTGGTCGGGGCAAGAGCGAAATTAACCAGTATGCCTGCTAATAACGAAATTCAGGTTTATTTTAAAGACGTCCAATCACTAAATTTAAGGTATTTGGAAGGCTTTGACAACGAAAATGAACTAATGAAAGCGGACTTAGAAAATTTGATGAATATTGCTTATTCAAAAACCTCGGTTAGTGGCTACGCAAAAGGACTATTTTTTCAAATGACTGGAACGTACTTAGAAAATGAATATCCGGAATTAGAAGAAATGGCTAAGGAGATGGAAGCGAAGGCGGAGAAAAAAGAAGTCATTATTCCTAAAACGGATGATGAATCTATTCGAATTTTTCCAAATCCTGCCACGGATCGCTTGGAAATTATTGCAGCTGGTAATATACTTATTTCTAAATGTGTGCTGACTGATTTTAACGGAAGAGTCATCTTTCAGAAATTTTTAAATAAAAATAGCTTAACTTTAGATTTACAGACCCTAGTATCTGGAATATATTTTGTGAAAATTACGGATGAATATGGTGATATATCGATCGAGAAAATAATTATCAATAAATAAAAGACTGGAGGGGAGAGGTTTTAAATCTCTCCCCTTTTTATCTAAAATAAGATTATGAAAAAAATAATATTTCTTTACATTTTTTTGTTTTTCACTAATATGTTTTTTGCTCAGAATTATGGACATACCTTGTTTAATATTCCCGAAAGTAACCTTCTTCCCGCAGCCATTTATCAATATGAGAATCGGTTTATTACTCCGACTATTTATCCTGGAGTAATATCTTCTGTAATATCTGTTGACCAACAAGGAGATGACCGAGTAGACTTTACCTATAATAATTTTACTTTCGCTGACCATCCTTATACTCGGATTGGTGACCAGCTTTTTTTCTATGCAAAGGATCGTAGTATTGAAAATGACCTACGGATTCGCAAACAAAATACTGACTTTGAAACCCTCTGGGAACAAACCTATCAGGTTAGTGAAGATTACTCTTTTCCATCTACTATGTTAAGCGTTGATAATCATCTTTATATTACAGCAATCAATCAACGAGATGATCCACACCAACGAGTAATTAATTTAAAAAAAATAGACACTCTAGGGAACGTACTTTGGTCAAAGAATTACGGAGAGGATTTAAGAAGATCACTGGCCTATCAGACTAAAGTTACGATGGATCAAGGTATTCTGATGTCTGCTAAAAGGCTTACCTATGAAATTGGTGATAATTCTCATAGTCAACTTATCAAGGTAGACACCGCTGGAAATATTATTTGGCATGCCATTGGGATGGAACGGTTTCCAAATGGTGCGACCAAGACCTTAGTAACAGAATTATCGAACGGTCAAATTATACAAGCGTATGCGGTATATAAAAGGGAAACTCCCGATTTTATTGCACTAGGTTGGTATGAGGAGCCGATACGGATGGACTGGTATGATGCGGAGGGTAATTTTTTATTCTACAAATATATTTTATCACCAAATACAACTTCGGTAGGTATTGTTGACTTGATTAATGGTAGAGGAGATTATTTTTTTGCGATTGGTTCTTCTCGAGATTTGGAACTTGGTAGTCATGGCTTGATCACAAAGATGAATCATCAAGGAGATACGATCTGGGCAAAAAAGTACCAGTATCCTGGGCTTGATGAATTTAATGATCTTAATAGCTTTAGAGATATGATTGAGTTAGAAAATGGCGATCTAGTAACAGTCGGTACTGCTTGGGGCTTGGAGATAGATGAATTTGCCCCCGTCTGGATCATGCGTGTAAATGAGCATGGCTGCTTTGGAGGCACAGAATGTGATGATATTGTAACGTCGGTGGAGTCGATAGGAGAAGAAGTAGCTCAAATTAGCATTTATCCTAATCCAGCGAAAGATCAACTTACGGTGGAGCTTAGTGATTTGATAGCGGTAGAGATGTATGACTTGACGGGTAAAAAATTAATAGCGCAGACGGGAAATACTGGAGATGAAATAAGTTTGGATGTGTCTATGTTGTCAAAGGGGACTTATATCCTGACAGCTACACGGAGAGATGGTAAGGTATGGACGGAATTGGTGGTGGTGGATTGACTAGTTAATCGGTGGATAAGTGATTAAAGTGGATCGAAATTACTGATTAACAACTAACAAATTTAATAGATGAAATATAAAACCTTTAAGCTACCTCACTCTTCGTATCGGTAACACGTTGCTGAAGCAAGGAATATTTTTCTTGATATTTTCGAAAATGAGCTAGATAAGTTTCAAAATCCCGTACCTCCGCTTGTTCCTGATATTGTGCTAGGAGCCTGCCTAGAAAAAAGCAGCCCATCGCAAGGGTGGCACCCGTAAAGATATAACCAATAGCAGAGACAATTTCTGGTAGGTTAGGATTGGATTCTACCACGATTAAAGAAACAACTGCTAAAGACCAAGAGGTAATCAGCGACTTTTGGGTCGTACCGAGTAATAGAAGATTGATGGCGTTAAGCATAAGATTTATTCTTTGTTCTTCTTATAAGAAGAATATCCTAATAAAGTTAAAAGTGCGGTCAGTGCCGCAGCACCAATACCGAGGATACTTTTGTCTCCTGGGTTTTTATAAATTGCATAACTACAAGCAACGAGAAATCCAAGAACTACAGGAAACGAAATAAAGTACATATAAGTTCTAAAATTATCTCTTTTTAACCTATTTTTTTCAAACGCTAAAAACATTTCTTGCACTCGTTCCTCAAAACTTGTTGTTCGTTGAGAAACACTTTCTAGCGTCTTTTGAGTTCCAGTATTCGATCCAATTTTTGGAGTGCGAATATCTAATAGTTCATTAAGCTTCTGCTGTTTTTGAGATATTTTCTCTTCCAATTCCTGTATCTCAACTCGAAGCTTTTGTTGGTCGTTCGTCATATATAACTATACTATTATCGTAAATATAGCTATTTATCCTTGCTTTTAAAAGCGTTCTTTGCCTGAATTATTGCACATTAGGCATATTTAGATGCCCACATTTTTGCAAAATAAGTTAAAATTACATCCGCTCCAGCTCGCCGAATACTCAGCAACGCCTCCGGCATAGCTTGATCAAGATCGAGCCAGCCCTTTTCTGCTGCCGCTATCAGCATGGCACATTCACCGCTGACATGGTAGGCTGCAATGGGCAGATGGGTGTTTTCTCGAAGTAAATGAATCACGTCTAAATAGTGAATCGCTGGCTTGACCATTAAAAAGTCTGCGCCTTCCGTTATGTCTAGATTTGCTTCGATCAATGCCTCTCTTTTATTAGCAGGATCCATTTGATAGGTTTTTTTATCGCCTGCTTTAGGTGCTGAATCTAGGGCATCTCGAAATGGACCGTAGAAGGCACTAGCATATTTGGCGCAATACGATAGGATGCCGGTATCGGTATAACCTGCTTTGTCGAGTGCTTGACGGATAAACCCAATTCGTCCGTCCATCATATCACTGGGTCCGATTAGATCGAAGCCCGCTTTTGCTTGGGCCACCGCCATTTTCCCGAGAATAGGTAGGGTTAAATCATTGATGATCTTTCCTTTTTTTACGAATCCATCGTGACCGTCTGAACTGTATGGGTCCATCGCTACATCGCTGATCAAACAGCAGGTGGGAAAACGTTTTTTGATGGCTGTAGCTGCTTTGAGATAGAAGTTTTTAGGATGATAACTGTAGGTCGCTTTTTTATCTTTCAGAGATTCTTTGACGGCTGGGAAAAGGATGAAATTTCGTAGCCCCAGTTCCATACATTCTTCGATTTCTTGAAGTAATAAATCCAATGACCAACGGTAATTACCGGGCAAGGATTTTATCTCATCTTTTGTCTTTTTTCCATCTATGAGAAAGAGTGGATAAATCAGGTTGTCGACGGTCAGGCGGGTTTCGCGGACCATATTTCGGAGGGCAGGCGTATAGCGATTACGACGAGGACGTTGGTTCATAACTTGGTGTAATTTTTTTGCAAATATACGGGGATATTGTTGTTTTGTGGAGAAATAATAGAGAGAAAAATAATTGTAGAAATTCTGAAAAATTTCATCCTTCCTTTACGTTGACGAGAAAATTGAAATTGCTATTGAAGTTGAATTTGAGGTTAAAAAAATCACCTTATTATCAAATTATTTTTGCTCCTTAGTCTCCTTCTTCGGCACCGGATCATGCCCGTGTCCTGCCCAAGGATGACAGCGACCGATGCGTTTGGTACCTAGCCAGATGCCTTTGAGGATGCCCCATTCATTGATGGATTCGAGCATGTATTGAGAGCAAGTTGGTGTGTAGCGGCAGTTGTTACCTAGGTGCGGAGAAATGGCGGATTGGTAAAAACGAATAGGTAGGATAAAAATTTTTTTGAACATCTTGAATAAAATCTAATGGGTGTAGTTCATGATTACTGGATCTTAATTTTTGCTTTTAGCCAACAGGTCAACCAGCTAGTAATTAAAACTAGCCGTTGGTTTGTCTGTTTGAAATAATAAATAATCTCTTTTTTTATTAGGACCTTGTAAAGTGATGATGTTTTGCTGATCGTCGTACAATTCCATCAATACATTATTGGTCAGTGTCAGATTTTTAGTAGGACCTTCTGTGAGTGGAAACTCAAAATAACACCAGATGGCGAGCAAATCCTGACTATTTTCTTTGCCCACGTATGAGAGGGTGAGCGGCTCATCGTTGGTCGTGATCAGAAAGTGATTGCTGAGATAAACGGCTAATAGCGAATCTCCTTCGGGAACTTCTTTTTCGGTACCCAAGTGCATTTTATCAGTAAATCCGGTTTCCTCTTGAATTACTTTTTCGAGGTCATCCAGAAAAATGTGCATACTGACCTGTACTGATTGCTCCGCTGCGTTGACGTCCACTTGTGCCTTGGTCAAGTGAATATCGTGGGCGAGCAGAAGACTGAGTATTTGTAAGAATAAGATCATTCAATATTTTTTTATTAAAACGCCTAGTACACAGTGTATTAGTACAAGCTATAAACGTCGGGAATGCTGATTTCGTTGTGGATGAGGAGTAGAATTTTAGGAGCTAGAACTGTTCTAGATTCTGCTTTTTCAACCTCAATTTCAACCTCAAAAACAATATCAATATTTCCCGTGAACCAAAAAAGCGTTTCTATAAAATTGACGGTCTGTTAATCATGAGTAAATAGTTTTGAAATTTGCGATTGAGGTTGAGTTTGTTTTTGAGGTTGCAAACTATAATGACACATTCGTATGTTTATTGAACAGTCTGAAATCAATTTTAATTAAGTAATCCACCTATAATCCAAATACAAAGGATCATCACTACGGTATTGACTACTGCGATCCAGGTTTGTTTTTTCACCCCTAAAATATTCAAAATCAGAAAATTAATCAATAGGACTATTCCGACGATTACCAATTGTCCAAGTTCAATTCCTAGATTAAACGCCAATAATTGCCAGACCAACAAATGTTCCTCACCAGGCATTAGGGCTGATTTTAAAAAATTGGAAAATCCCATTCCATGGATTAAACCAAAAAACAAAGCGGCAATATATTTTACGTTTAGTGTGGAAGTAGGGCGTTTTAAAATCCAAAGATTATAAGCGGCTGTCAATAGAATCGTCACTGGAATCAGCCACTCAATTATGTTTGCAGGAAACTGAATTACATCCAGTACTGCTAGAGCTAGGGTAATAGAATGACCAATAGTAAATGCGGTGACGAGTACCAATAATTTTTTCCATTCGGTTACTTGGTAGACGACCGTTAGGGCGATCACAAAAAGCAGGTGGTCGTACGCTGCCAAATCTAGGAGATGTTCAAAGCCGAGTTTTAGATAAATATTAAACATATGCGAAGAGGTGAGTAAACGTTTTTTAATTCTGAAAATTTTTATACTATAGCATTTCCAAACGCTTTTAACACACGCAGATGCGAACCCACAGCCGCTCGAAAAGTCGGTTGATCAAAATACGGCAAATTAAATTCAGCAGCGGTTTTTTGGACAATTTTAGAAATGCTTTTATAATGAACATGACAGATATGCGGAAATAAATGATGTTCTATTTGAAAGTTTAAACCACCAACAAACCAAGATAAAACTTTATTGTTACGCGCAAAATTTGCGGTTGTCATTAACTGGTGAATAGCCCAAGTGTTTTCCATCGTTCCACTCATCACGGGTTTGTGGTGCGTGGGCCCTTCGACTACGTGTGCCAATTGAAAAACGATGGTCAAAATAAAACCAGAAACCATTTGCATGAGTAAATATCCTAATAGTACTTGCCACCAAGTGACGGGTAAAAGCAAAAAGGGTACTCCTAAAATGTAAAAAAAGTAAATTGATTTACTGATCAGCATCGTGATGACTTCGTGACGAGGATGGTGACCACTTTTTTCGGTGAGTCCGCTCCGATTATAATGGGCCATCTGCACGAAATCTTTTTTAGTTAGCCAACTCACGGTAGCCAGTGTATATAAAAAAGGAGCGTACCAGTGTTGGTATTTATGGTAACTATTGATTTTGCCATGCGGCGAAAGTCGGATAAAAGGCTTGTCGTGAATATCCTCATCCAATTCGTAGATATTCGTATAAGTATGGTGTAAAATATTGTGTTGAATATTCCAAGTGAAAGAACTACCACCGATCACATTAAAAGAATAGCTGAGAATATTATTCCAAAACTTGCTACCAGAATAAGCTCCGTGGGCAGCATCGTGGGCGACTGAAAATCCGATGCCTGCTTGTCCTAATCCCATTAGAAGACAAAGCCCTGCCATCACCCAAGTCGAAAAATCGCCGAACAAAATCAATAGATACGGAGCAAAATAAAGCGTATACATACAAATGGTTTTGGTCACCATCCGATGATCTCCATTCTTAGATAGATTGTTTTCCTGAAAATAACGGTTGACGTTTTTCCGCAGGGTAGTAAAAAACTGAGAAGTATCAGGTCGAGCAAATTTTACGCCTTGCATAGTCTAGTATGTTTTATTTAAATCCGTGAAATGCTTCAGAAAAATATCTGCTGAGCAAGTTCTATGGTAAAGATAGGGAATTCACCTTGAAAACTGGTACGAAAATCCGAAAATGACCGCGATGGAGTAGCGTTGTTCTAAAATAAAAAACCGCCGATCCAAATAAATTTCGATCGGCGGTAAGCAGGTAGTTAAATTAACTTGAATATCTGCTTAATCGTTCAAGGGAATATAAATCTTAACTTAAAATATTTAATCGACCCTAAGATCTTCTACATCTACGTCAGGGTAATCGCTAGCATTGAATGTGAAGGTCTTATCGGTAAATTTTTTGTTGGGAGTTAATTTATCGACCTTTAGTGTGTAGCGAGAGCCGTCTCGGCTAAACGCTTTGATACTGCGTAGGTCATTCTTTTTGATATCAAGTGCAATCCGAAATTTAAAGTATTCACTGTCGCTATCCACAGGTTTTAGTTCGATCCATCGGACCGATTTGCCATCCTCTTTGGCTACAGTAACAGGAGCTGCGATGAATTTGCCATCCTCATAAAATTTTAGAAAATTTTGTGGTGAAAACATCTCGTCTGATTCCTCGTCGGGATCGACACTGTTGATTTGTACCAATTTGGAAGAAATTTGGTGGTACCACAGTAATTTTCCATTGGAGATGATGTGTTGATCGTTCATGGTTAAGTTGTAGCGGTCGTCTTGCTGTTGGATCGTGCCTTTCTGAATCTCTGCATCTTCTTCTGGCATTTCGATGATCAAGGTAAAAGCGGCTTCTACAGAAGTATATCCGAGATACTGATCTTTCATCGCTTCCAGAATTTTGGTCGATACTTGATCAGAATCATCAGCGGAAGCAAATTGATTATTTTGGGCGAAAGCCGTCATGCTAAAGGTCATGGCTAGTAAAAGGATTATCTGTTTCATCTTATTTCTGTTTAGTGAATCCGGTATTTAGACGCAAATATAACGCGAGAGATTAACGGTGGATTGCTAGGAAGTGTTAAGGAATTATTAAAAAGGATATAGTAATTTTCAGATATATTGTTAATTTTACATCAAATTGCTGATCTTTATTATTCATTTGGAACTAATAATTATATTCTTCCCTTAAAAATAATAGCATCCTTTGTCCATGTCTATCCTTTTGAAAAAATCAGAACAAAACAAGCTTGCATTTAGTTATTTAAAGGACAAAGAGGTTTTTGCTGCGATTGTTCATTGTGGGTATTATTCTTGCTTTCAAAAAGTATCACATATTCTTAAAGTGTATTATCCAAATGAGTTGGAATCGATTCAACAACAACTCCAGGAGAGAAGGAAAGGTAGTATACATAAAGAATATATTGAAGAATTTATTAGACAATTTCGAAGGAGTTTTGACAAAGAGAATGCAAAAGCAGCAGAATTACATAGTAACCTAAACCAATTGAAAGCGTTTAGAATAGAAGCCGACTACAACGAAACCGAGGTCACTATAGAAATAGTTAATAAGGTAGAGAGTTATATGAATAACTTTCATCGTGTTACTAAGAAAAACTTTCAAATATGACAATCAAAGAATTTATAAAAAAATCATTGGATAAGATCAGTAATAATTACCCTGAATTTGAAATGTTGTATCAATATAAAAATAGTACGGATACTCATTTTATTAAAATTTTGGCTGATAATATTTTAAAAAATGCTGGTTTTGCTCAGTTGTATTTCGAAATTATTGATGAGTTTAATGATCTTAATTTTAATGCTGAACTATGTATTATTGATAATGATGCACTGATTGATCTTAATCAACCTGAACTAGTTTTGACTGGAAATGCTTCAAAGTCGACCTATAAAATGAGTTATAAAAATTTCTTTGAAATTCAGAGTAGTATTTGCATTTCTACTATAGATAAAAATAAAGTAACATTCAGCGAAATTTTGGTTGTGCCAAAAGATGAGATTAAAATTAGTTTTAGTGGAGAGGCATTTCAAGATTTACCGTTTTTAGATCTAGCTAACGAAAGACAATTCGCCATGGCTGCTTAACTTAAAATATGATTACAGAATCTGTTAAGTCTGGTATTCAATTAAAATCTATTCGATTAATTTACTCTCTTTTTGAAGGACTAAATTATATGGTTCCTCCAAATTTTGAGGATTTACCAATTAATCTAGAAGTAACGTATGATATAAAAGACAGTTTTATTAATACGCATGTTAATGTTCAAATTGGTAATGAACCGAAAGATGATAAGGACGATAATTTTTATCTTGAAGTAGAAATGGTGGGAATTTTTGAAAAGGTGGGAGAACTTCAATTATCTGATGATGAATTTGCTAAAGTAAATGCGGCTTCTATTATTTTTCCATATATTCGACAGCATATAAGAGGATTATCTCTAGACGCAGGACTTACTCCTATCATCTTACCACTTGTTAATTTTCATAGTTGGTATAAGAAGAATCCCCAAAAAGAAGATAGCTGATTTTCTATCTACTAAACCTTCTTTGAAAATGGACACCCCAACTACCGCTACTGAGTTCTACGATCAAATATTTTCTTCCTCACCTGACGCCGTAAAAGAAGCCTTTCTACGGCAATTATTTGCTCGCGACGAATTATTTCGCAGCGCTTATACCAATTATCTGAATCCAGAGCCTGTCAATTACGATCTTCCCACCTTGATTGAAAAGCTCAACGAGATATCTCAGCGGATAAAAACAGAAATCGAAAAATTCGAGTGGTTGATTATGGATGATGATCCGAATGTAGATTATCTAGAAGAAATGACGGAAATATTGAATGAAAGCTTCTTCGTGAATATTACCCCGATGATCGAACATCATTTTCAAAGCGGCAATCTATTATTAGCTTTGAGAAACTTACGTGTATTGGAATTGAGCCTTGATCTCGACTGGGAAAAGTCAGCGCCCAAACCGCTGGCACCTTACGGTTCTGAACTCAACGAAGATATGGTAACCCACGAATTTAATTATCTCTTGGTGTATTTTCATACAGGTATTTTCTCTGATGTTTTGTTGCAGAGCGCTAAAGAATTGATAGAGAATTTTATTGCTCATCCTGGGGCACATTATGCGCAGACGGAGGCTTGGGGAGAGATTCAGAAGTTGGTGAAAGAGCGGTTGAAAAACTAGATAAATTGTCGAACTATATTTCTCACTTTTCCCAAATACCCGCTCCCAAACAAATTTAAATGAACCAATAAATAGTATAATTGATAAATTTCCATTCGGTCCAAAAAACCATAGGCCGTAGGAAAGACTGATTCGTAAGCATTATAAAAAATAGGATCAAAACCGCCAAATAAATGACTCATCGCCAAGTCCATTTCCCGATGTGCATAACTTACCGCTGGATCAATTAATACAGGTATTTGATCTCCAGTCATCAAAAAATTACCACTCCATAAATCTCCATGTGTTAGAGCGGGAGGTTCTTCTGGACAAATTGCTGGAATCTCCTGATATAATTTTTTAAACTGCTTAAGATCAATGACATTCAATAATCGACGATCCGCTGCCAACTTAACTTGCGGTTCTAATCGTTCTTTTACATAAAATTCAGCCCAATTGGAATATGGATTATTGCTTTGTGGCAGGCTTCCGATAAAATTATTATGGTCTAATCCGAATTGTTCTTGAGTCGTACGGTGTAGCGCGGCCAGTTGCTGACCCATTCTTTCCCAGCCTAATTTATTTGGTAGAACAGTTGGCAAATATTCCATGATTAGATAAGCCGTTCCGTTAAGGTTGCCCGCCACAAAAGTTTCTGGAATTTTTATGGTTTCTGTATTTGCCAATATTTCCAATCCCCGTTTTTCTATTGCTAAAAATTCCGAAACTGGCGGTTGTCGATTTTCTTTTAAAAAATAAATTCCATCGGTGGTCACCACCCGCCATGCTTCGTTGATATCTCCTCCTGCAATGGATTGATAGGATTGGATCTTTTTATATTTTAGGAAGTCAGGTTGGATGAAGGGGAGGTCTTTCAAGTTTTTTTCTGGTAAAGATAGTAGGATTTGCTGATGTGCGAACGGGGTTGTTCTAAATTCAGTGTTTTCCAGCTTCAAATTCAACCTCAAAAACAACTTCAAATTTTCCATTAATGCAAAAGAAGCGTTTTACAAGATTGCCTGTCAGTCAAATGCGGATTATTTGGTTGTAGAATTTGCGATTGCGGTTGCGGTTGTTTTTGAGGTTTTAAAGTGAAATAGCGAACTTTTGTGGACAGTTCCTCTTTCCCTGTTTTTTACTTTTGTTGGCCATCCCATCCGCTTTTGCGGTTCCCTCCTTCAACGTACTGTCGTACGTTGCCCTCCTTTCAGTCGGGGTCAAGTCGGTCATCTTCTAGATTTGCGCAAGAGAAAAGCGACCAAAGGAAAAGGAAGCGTTCGACTAAGTAAATACGGAATCATGGGAAATTCAAAACCCCCTCGAAACCAGGACTAAGTTATCATTGAAATAAGAATCTAGTGTTGAGAGGAGCGTTAAATTTTCCTTCCGGATTTTATGAAGGAGAAAAACGACGATAGGAGTGTTCGACTGAATAAATCCGGAATTAAAGAAAATTTAAAAGCGACTCGAAACCATATATAACAAAAAAACCCAGTAGAAGTTAATTCTACCGGGTGTGGTTCCTCGTGATTAGCTCACAAGGTTGCCTCCTATTTCCTAATCACATACTCTCCAAGAACCGTTCCAATTCTACCTCATCGTACATTAAAACTTCACGGGGTTTGCTACCGTCTGCTGGACCTACGATTCCGAAGGATTCTAATTGGTCCATAATTCGGCCAGCTCGGTTATAACCCAGCTTTAACCTTCGTTGGATCATAGAGGTGCTACCATGTTGATTCTGAACGACTAAGCGAGCTGCGTCTGTGAATTTTGCGTCTAGATCGTTGACACTAACGGAATTTCTACCGCCCTTTCCATCATCATCTCCATGAAATTCTGGTAAAAAGAAAGGTTCGGGATATCCAGGTTGATCTGCGATAAAATCAATTACTTTTTCTACTTCTGGGGTATCTACAAAGGCACATTGCAGACGAATCAGGTCGCTACCGAAGGATAATAGCATATCTCCACGACCAATCAACTGATCCGCACCTCCCGCATCGAGGATGGTTCGCGAATCCACCTTAGCCGTTACACGGTAGGCGATTCGTGCTGGGAAGTTGGCTTTGATGGTACCAGTAATAATATTGACCGAAGGACGCTGTGTAGCGATAACCAAGTGGATTCCAACTGCTCGAGATAGCTGTGCTAGTCGACTGATGGGCATTTCAATTTCTTTACCTGCAGTCATGATCAAATCCGCAAACTCATCAATCACCAGTACGATAAACGGCATAAATTTATGTCCGTTGTTGGGATTGAGGCGACGGCTGACAAACTTCTCGTTGTATTCCGTGATGTTTCTGGATTTGGCTTTTTTCAAATTAGAATACCGTTGATCCATCTCGATGAGTAGTGAATTCAGGGTATGTACCACCTTGGTGGTATCCGTTACAATCGGTTCATCTAGTCCTGGCAAGTAGGCGAGGAAGTGCGATGCGATTTTGCTGTAAGGGAATAATTCCACTTTTTTAGGATCAATCAACACAAACTTAATCTGTGATGGATGTTTTTTATAAAGTAGAGAAATTAGAATTACGTTGATACCGACCGACTTACCTTGACCGGTTGCACCCGCAATCAGTAGGTGAGGCATCTTTGCTAAATCTGCTACAAATACCTCGTTAGAAATGGTCTTTCCGAAAGCAATCGGCAGATCCATTTTGGCTCGTTTGAATTTGTCGGAAATCAAAGTTTCTTTTAAGGAAACTACCTGTTTTGCCTTGTTTGGTACCTCGATACCGATGGTTCCTTTACCTGGAATTGGTGCGATAATTCGAATACCGAGTGCTGCTAGACTTAGCGCGATGTCATCCTCTAGATTTTTTATTTTAGAAATACGTACACCGGGTGCAGGAACGATTTCGTACAAGGTCACCGTCGGTCCGATGGTTGCCTTAATTTTAATAATTTCAATTTTATAATTGAGTAAGGTCTCAATAATTTGATCTTTATTGGCTTCTAGTTCGGCCCGATCAATTTCTACTTTTTGATCTGCGTAATCGTAAAGTAATGCCAATACCGGATGTTCATAAGAAGACAATTCTAGCGTTGGATCGTACGGTTCGCTGTGGGTGTTTTCGTGTTGAATCACCATGTCGGGTTGATTAAAGGGATTTTTCATATCCACAGGAACTGGTACTGGTGCTTTTACCTCTAGGCTGGTTTCTTCTGGCGTTGTTGGCTCTGCAATTTCTAATTCAGCATCTCCAGGGGTGAGGGAGTTGGCTTTTTTATTTTTAATTCTTTCTCGTAATTCCAGGGCTAACTGTTGCGGTGTTTTTTCAACTGGTTTCGCTTCTTCAGTGGTAGGAGTATCCTGCTCTACTTCTAGAGAGAGACCATCTGATTTAGGTTCACCGCTTGCGGCTCCGGTATTAAAGCTGCGTTTGCTGACGTCCGATTTGGGGCGTAAACCAACGGTGGCCGAAGGATCGGGTAACGCTGCTACGGGCGGTTTCGCTTTGGCTCTTTTGAGGGCTTTGGGGTTGGTAATATTTGCTAAAAAATATTTTAAGTCTGACCAAAATCCACCTGGGGTTAATTCTGAAAAATTAGGATTGAAAGCCCAGACTACCCCAGTCAATACACAGAACAAAAGCAAGGTAATCGTTCCAATCGTGCCGATAAAAGAAATCAACCAACTACTAACGCCTTCTCCAAAAGCACCTCCCCAAGGAAAAGTAGAATTCTGAAAAGTAAATTCAAATAAGACGGAAAGAAAAATTAACAATAAGAAACTATACCAGAGTGTAAGTCGGTGATTAGCTAGTGGTTCTTCTTTGATGAAGGCTAGACCAATGACACTCATCATAAATACCAAAATGTATGAAGGCAATCCAAAGCCCCAAAAGAAGAAAATATTTGAAAAGATGGCACCGAGTCGCCCTAGCCAGTTGGACATTTCTACATCGCTCTGCAATAATAGCCCCCACGAAAACTGGAGTACTCGATCTTGGTCCGCTTCCCAGGTAAAGAGATAAGAACTAAAAGCAATAAAGAGGTAGAAGGCAAAAAGCAGAAACAGGAATCCTAAGAGCTTGGGTACTCTAGCATCCAACTTGAATTTGTTGAAATTAAAGGATAGTTGGCTAAAAACGCCTTTAGATTTTTTTTTCGCTGCCATGAGCAAGTATATTTTCGAATCATCTGGAAGGAATAAAGTAATAATAAATTTAAGTTTTTGGCTTGATCTTTTTGCTACTGCCTTCGTTAAAAAGCCTCGTGATAGCTCTGCTATCCCTACGTTTTTTGCCTCGACAGTAACAAAAATCTCTAACCCAAAATTCTTAACATATTAATACCTTATTCCTAAACTTATCAAGCGTACACGATGAGCATCGTTACGTGAATAAGGAGTCGTCAAATTCAGTGTTTCATAAAATAAATAACAGCGGAGATCTCATTGGAACGATTGAAGGGAAGTCCAACGTTAGATGATAAGTTTTCCAAATTGGTTTTCCTGTCTTTATTCGCTCTCTTTAGTTAGGTAAAAGACCTAATTAGCGCTTGTTTAAACTTCCTTCAATTGGCTACTTAGACAAACGCTTAGTTTTCTCAACGGTTACTCTACAAATTTAGGGATATTTCTGGGTATTTA
>CAZYAC010000024.1:0-10220 GCA_964645475.1 uncultured Saprospiraceae bacterium
TTAGGCCATTTTTTTCGGAAGATTGGCAAGAAAAAAATAAGGTAATTGAGAGTAGGAATAATATTTTGTACATGTTGTTAATTAAGGCTCATTAAAAGAATTCAGGTAAAGATACAGAAAGATGTTGTTCTTAGTGATTTTATGGTTTTAAATACCTGTCATGATAGACAATGTCATTTTAAAAAAGCTATGTTTTAGAAGGACGAAATGGTGGAATTTAGGCATAGTGTCCCACTAGGGCGGGACTTCCCACCCCGTGCACGACGTACCGAATACGTCCCCCCATGATCTAAACTTTACCTAGTGGCAAAGCTCCGCCATGTCCAACCTTGGCTTGAACCCTAAATGACGAATTTGATGTTTTTATTACTCAATTTTCTGGAGCAGATGCCGTTACTGCCTAACGGTCCAGATTAGAATTGCTGCTTTCTATGATTGCTGTAAAAATAACCTTTTTACAATTTTAAATGGAACTTGCCAATGTTAAAGAATACTGACGAAATCACCTATCTTAATTTCCCCTAATTTTCGAGGAATAAGATAAACTCCAAAATTAGTTTTAGCATTTTCTCTTTTATAGGTTGAGAGGGTTCGTAAAGGTTCTTGCTTTGGGTGTGTTTGGATAGTTTGAGGATCAATGGTAATAAAATTACACCTAGCGGTTTTTACAGCAAGGTCAAAAACACAGTTTCCAATGGATATTTTTTTCCAGGTTTCTTCTTCATAAGGACGACAACCTTCGACCACCAAATTGGGCCGAAAACGCTGGACGGTGAAAGTTTGATCGGTACGGGAGTTTAAGTCTTCCAACGATGATTTTGAAATTAAATGCAACGGAGCAGCATCACAAAAGGGGATTATATCTTCCTCTTGAGCATTATATTTAGCTTTCATTTTCCTTGGAGAATTTGAGTCAATTTTTACCAACCTAACAGGTTGTTGAATGACTTGAGAAATCCATTCATTAACTGGGTCTTGGATCAAAATAGCGGACGTAAAATCTTTGAAGATTCCAACAGATATTGAGTCTAGTTGAGAAACTTTACTATAATTTATCCGAATTGATTCTTTACCTTCTGTAGATAATTCTAAATCATTATTATTAAAGTTAGTTTCTATATTCAACAAACGAGGGTTTTCTCTGGCAGTAATTATTTTATTATTTAAATCGATAACGGCAAAATTTCGATCAAAAGGTATCCCTAAATTTTCGACTCGGGTATTGTTTAATAAAATTCCTTTAGTCGATTTTATTGGATAAACTGATATCTGATTTAGCTTTATTTTTTCCATTTTTAATGTTTACATCTACACTTCTTTATTCTCATTAATAATCTCATCGAATATGCGCTTTACCTGAAAATCACCAAATCCATAAATAGCTTCTTGTTGACAAAAAGCTCTAAAAACGGAACCAAATTTATCGGTATTTAAGGTCTTCATGATTCGCTGAATCGCGGCTTTTGGTCTACTGGGGTTAGACAAGCGATCCTGTTGTGCATAGATCGCGGGAATTAGAAATGGAAATTTATCACTTACTATTTTGGCCATAGTTAGTAATTTAGCTATTTCATTTTTTTGGAATAATTTCCAAAACTGTTGCAAAATTACCAGATCATCTGAGGCTATTCTTAATTTATGCTGATAGGCAACTACCAATTCTTGCTCACTCATTCCACCGAAGGCGTATTCAGAATGCTTTTTGGGTCGCACTAAATTCAGTTCAAAATTTTTATTGTTCTTTGAAATATAATGCAACATAAACCAAAAATTAACTTGACAAAACAAATCGTCTTCAAACCATAAATTAATTATTGCATTTTCGGGAATATTCTTTATTTTTTTAATCTCAAAAACAACTTTTTTTAAATAATCTTCTTCCGAATATTCCGGAAAATTTTCACTAATAAAGGCGGCTCTCATCCCAAACAAGTCCTCCTCGGTTTCCGCATCAACAGGACCATCTACTAGGCATAATCTAGCGACCATTCTCTCACCAGATATATTCGAAGGAAATTGTTCTTTTAAGGCATCGCCATTTAGGATGTGGTAGATACTGTCCATAATTTTAAAGTATTATTATTCACGAAATAAATCCACCCCATTATCCTCCGTCCAAACATTTACGGGATTCTGCCAAAGTATATTCCGGAAATTTCCACAAAAGATTTCTTCACGATCTTCCCGGTAAGTTCTTTTTCCTAATTCAATTAAATAACATTTTTCTCCATCAGATACCAATAAACTATCCTTATTCCAATAAGCTACTTTCACATCGCTAACAAAAATTTAAGTACCATTATAAATACATTTTGACTTATGAGAATCCATATATCGAATAGTAAAATTTTCGTTTATTCTTTCAGAATTTATGGTATTAATGAATTCAGGTAATTCATAAAAGAATAAGACTAATCCAAACATTAGAATAAATCCAATAAAGAGCATCGAACCACACCCAAATATAGGTTCTTTGCGTTTTTCGATGTCGTTATCCATTTCGTATTTACTTAAAAGTGGATAAGAATTCTATCCTGCCAGCAAATTTCCATTATTTATCGTAAATTTATAGATAATAGTAAGAAAATCTTAAGCTAATAAGTTCCTCCCATTACAATATTAAACCAATAGAATTTCGTTTCTACCTCCGACTAAACCGATTTCTTATGAAATATCTTTTAACCATTACCCTCTATTTTATCGCTTATGCCCTCGTAGCTCAATCGGGTACGACGCTGGATGAGTATCGTTATCTTTCAAAAGGATATGCCTATCAACTTGAAATGGGA
This sequence comes from uncultured Saprospiraceae bacterium, assembly GCA_964645475.1. Lineage (GTDB taxonomy): Bacteria > Bacteroidota > Bacteroidia > Chitinophagales > Saprospiraceae > JALZUU01. Next base: position 2,790 of record CAZYAC010000024.1, read on the forward strand.
TTGGATCCTACCAAAAATGGATACGAGATTCGTAAAAACTTTACTGCAAAGGATGGTACGACGATTATTGGCCTGTATCGATCTAATACTAAACTGCCTCAAGGACTATTATTCGTAACTACTGATTCGAATGGAAAATCATATTATCGAGCACTTCCGAACCCAACATCCACCGACAATGTCTTGGCATTATATAGACAAGATAAAGCTCAACAGTTGCCTAAATCTGTTTTTGATAGAATTACTGCAGCCAAAGACCAATATCTCTTCACATTTATTGACCATTCGTCAGGAGAGGATTTCTCTCAAGTGTCTAAGGAACCTATTCAATCTAACGAATATTCTCAAAATTCAACACCCAAACGGCCTAAATCTTATGAAACAACCTTACCTAAGATTCAAGATGATCAGCTGACGGCTAAAGGCGGCACTTCAGTGCTCACCGAGGAAAAACAAACGGACACTACGCTACCTGTAAATACCCTGAAGGCAAATCTAGATGGTAACACCGTTATGGGTCAATTGAATGCTGAGCTAAATAATAGAACCATTCATATTCACCCACAGGCTCAAAATGCCACTAAAGCCAAAGGTCGCGTAATGATTAAATTTTGTGCTGATGCCGAAGGAAGGGTAACTTACGCCAAGTTTACCCAACGAGGTTCTACTACGCTCAATTCCCAACTAAAGGGACTTGCTTTAGCCGCCGTACGTAAAATGCGCCTTGCACCCTCCGCCACCAACGAAGATTGTGGAACTGTCGGTTTTGACTTCTAAACATCGTCTCAGACAACCTTCTGACAGCCTAAATTGTATTCTTATTGTAACCAATCATGAAAATTTGGACAAGCTCTAAATTAAACTCGGATACTACCCTATTTAACGCGCAATTTTATTATTTTGCCGTTCAAGTTTAAATTTATATTAAACAGAATTTATCAATTACTTAAAAAATGAACAAAGATTTAAAGACCATTTTTGGCACACAACACGGTTTAGACGATAAAACCGTCAACTTCCTAACAAACGCTCTCGAAAAAAGTAACCTTCCTGGATTCGATTACCTCGAATTTAAGCAGGCCCTTTCCGCGCTAGGACAAATGGATATGGACGAACCTACCGCCTTTAAATCCGCTTTCGCAGCCGCCGCTACTATGGGTCTGACTAAGGAAAAACTCGTCAAAACAGCTAATCATTATAAAGTAGTCTTAAATAAAGAAAATCAACAGTTTGACGTCGCGCTCAAGAATCAGATGAATACGCGGGTGAACGGTAAATTACAAGAGGTTGAACATTTAAAGGAACAGATCGTAAAACATCAACAGAAGATCACACAATTGGAAGAGCAGATTAAAAAATTCCAAACGACAATCGATAATGCTGATAATGATGTACAGGAAGCGAAAAGTAGAATTGAAGGAACTAAAGAGAATTTCTTGCTAACTTATCAAAGTATTATGAATGAGATTGATAAAGATATTGAAAATATTAACTTATTTTTATAAAAATTAATAGGTCAGCCAATGACCACCTCATTGAATCACTAACACACCAGTAACTAATTAACTGGTGATCTAATTAAAAAAGAATGGCAGATTTTAATTCAATTGATCCTGAAAATTACAAAAAGAAAGGATTTTTTTCCCGTCCCGAAGGAGTCACTGGAGCTATATTTCTTGGTGCAGCAGTCTTAGGAGCAGGCTTCATTATTACTACGTTTGGTGCAGCAATCTTAGCCGCTATGAAAACACTCATAGGAATGATTGTAACCTTTAGTGTATTGGCACTCTTAGTTTTCACGATCCTCAATCCAAAGACTCGTAATCTGATGTGGTACATGTATAAAAGTGTCATGCGAAAAATTACGGGATTGTTTGTCCAACTAGATCCGATCGGAATTTTAAAATCCTATGTTGACGATCTCGAAGACAATCTGAAAAAAATGAGTAAGCAAATTGGTGCACTCCGTGGTCAGATGCGTAAGCTATCAACCATCATGCAGGAGAATACCAAAGAGATGGACAACAACATGAAGTTAGCTAGTATGGCTAAAAAGAAAGGCAACCAACAACAACTCATGCTAGCCACTCGAAAAGCAGCCCGATTAAAAGAGTCTAATGCGAAATACAATGCTTTGCATAAGAAGATTAATATTATGCACAAAATCTTGACTAAGATGTACGGTAACTCCGAGATTCTTTTGGAGGATACCCGTGATCAGGTAAAGATGAAAGAACAGGAACGTAAAGCAATTCGCGCTTCTCACTCTGCCATGAAATCCGCTATGAGTGTAATCAGCGGTGATCCGGATAAACGTGCGATGTTTGATCAAGCCATGGAGGCAACTGCTGATGATGTAGCCAACAAAGTAGGTGAAATGGAAAGAATGATGGAAATGTCCGCTAGTTTTATGGATTCTGTAGATCTACAAAATGGTGTCTTCGAAGAGGAAGGGCTTAAAATGCTTGAAAAATTTGAAAAAGAAAGTACCTTGTTATTAATGGGCGACATGAAAGGAACCGAGTTTGATTTATCTTCAGAAGAAGGTACCCTCGACCTTAACACACCGATCCAACGAGCTCAAAAACAAGCTCGTAATAACGACGAAGGAAATTATGATAACTTATTTGAATAAACATAATTAGATATGTTTATATAAAACGTAGAAATTCATTTAGTTGGGTTTCTACGTTTTTGTTTGTTGAAGCTGCCTTCCGACAGGTCAATTAATTAAAATAAAAAATGCTCGAAGAACTACGCACCCAACTTGGCTCCGAAAAGGTTCTAACCGGTCAAGATGTCCTCGAACGCTATTCGCACATTTGGACCATGGATCAGCCTTTAAAAGCAAAAGCAGTTATTTTACCTCATAACACGAAAGACGTTTCTATAGCGCTCAAAATCTGTCATGCTCATCAGCAACCTGTTGTGGTACACGGCGGCCTGACCAACCTTGTGGGCGGCACTCAGACTAAGGAACATGAAATAGTTATCGCCCTTGAAAAAATGAATCAAATTGAAGAGGTTGATCCACAAAGTCGAACAATGACGGTACAGTCTGGCGTAATTCTCGAAAATATTCATCGGGCCGCTGAAGCGGCAAATCTATTATTTCCATTGAGTTTTGGAGCGAAAGGTTCTGCCCAAATTGGCGGGGTTATTTCTGCCAACGCAGGTGGCCTTCGAGTTTTTCGGTATGGAGTTACTCGACAGTTGGTTCTTGGTTTAGAAGCAGTCTTAGCAGATGGAACGGTGATTAATTCTCTAAAAAAAATAATCAAAGACAATTCTGCTTACGACCTTAAGCAACTTTTTATCGGTTCAGAAGGGACGTTGGGTATTATCACTCGCGCAGTTCTCAAACTAGTTGAAGCTCCACGTAGTCGTACCAGTGCTTATGCAGGTACCAATGATTATTATCAAGTAATTTCTTTTTTAAAATTCATGGATAAAGGCCTCGCGGGAACCCTCAGTGCTTTTGAATTGATATGGAAGAAAACGTATCATAAAATGACAACCGGTGGGGATACAATTCCTCCAATACCTTATGATTATGAATATTATGTTTTGGTGGAAACCTTAGGACAAAATCAAGAAAGCGATCAAGAACAATTAATTGCTTTACTAGAAAAAGCGATCGACCAAAAAATGATCCTCGATGCTGTTCCAGCTCAATCGAAAAGCGACTTAGATTGGTTTTGGAAAATCAGGGAAGATGTCCGGATAATCTCCGCATCCTGTACTTATGATCAGCATTTTGATGTGAGTCTTCCAATACCATTGATCGGGGATTATGCCGCCAAAGTGACCGCTATCCTTGAAAAAGTGGAAGGCGTAAATCACTGTTATACTTTTGGACATGTGGCTGACGGTAACATTCATCTGGTAGTAGACAAAGTTGATAATTCTGACACCCTCCGTAAGGCAATTAATCAGGTAGTCTATCCGCCATTACAAGCAATAGGTGGCTCCGTTTCTGCTGAGCATGGCATTGGAGAACATAAGAAAGCCTACCTGAAGTTGAGTCGCTCGGAGGCGGAAATTGACCTGATGCGACGGATGAAAAAGATGATGGATCCGAAGGGGATTTTGAATCGAGGAAAAGTCCTGTAATTAATCACCAACTACCCTATCCATCAATAGAGCATTTCCTTTTTTTTAAAATTTTTCCGATTTTTTTATGGAATTTCTATGTTCCAAGCATCTTAATACTAACCAATAGCATTTGAAAAGATAATTTCAATTTGCAGCAAAGACGTTTGTAAAAAAATATTGGTTTTCTTTCCTTTGCGACCGTGTTCTGCGGTCGGGACTGGATGGCCACTGCTTTGCCACTTCTCAAAGCAGTGACTAGGAGCGAGGCTTTGGGGCTCGCGCAGGGGGTGGGAAAACAAGCCCTCCCTGAGGGCTTGTCTATGTCTACTTTACTCGTTTTGTCCTTTCTTCTCTATTTTTCAACAATCATTCTCCTCCAAAATAAGTCCTTTCCGGTCTTCAAAATATTTTCTATTTATCCTAGCAAATTCCTCAATCAAGCTATTCCTTCCTTTACAAAACATGATTATATTTGTCAAAAAAAATAGTAGATGGAAAGTATAGAAGATTTAATTAAATTACTCACACTCGAAGAATTAGATCCTTGTCTTTATCGCGGTCAATCGTTTATGACACCTTGGGGCCGAGTTTTTGGCGGACAGGTACTTGGACAAGCAATGTATGCGGCTTATCAGACCGTACCAGATGATCGGTTGGCTCATTCTATGCACGCCTATTTTGTGTTGGGGGGAGATTGTAATTTCCCGATTATTTATCATGTGGATACGATTCGAGATGGAGGTAGTTATACTACAAGAAGAGTGACGGCAAGACAGAAAGGAAAGACTATTTTTGTGATGTCCGTTTCTTTTCAAAAGCAGGAAAAAGGCTTTGATCACCAGATTACGGCACCTAAAGTATTACCACCAGAAGAACTCCTCACAGATATTAAGCAACTTAAATTTCTCGAAGCAATCGATCCAGTCCTTTATCGAAGGATGAAAGGAATTCATCCCCGAGCGATAGAATTTAGGCCTGTGGAAAAACCGGATCCACTTAATCCAAAACCAGCTCCACCTTTTCGCAATATCTGGCTTCGCGCCAAAGAAAAACTAGAAGATTCCATTCCTTTACAACATCAACTATTGGCTTATGCTTCTGACTACAATCTTTTACTGACTGCCGTCAATCCGCACCAAGCAAAATCTAAGCGAGGAAATTTATTTCTAGCCAGCCTAGATCATGCCATGTGGTTTCATCGAGATTTCAATATGAGCGATTGGTTGCTTTATGCACTCGACAGTCCAAGCGCCTCAAATGGTCGAGGGTTTTCACGAGGAAATATTTTTGATCGTGAAGGTAGGTTAGTGGCTTCAGTCGTTCAGGAAGGAGTGATTCGTATTGGGAAAAAATAGCTATTTTATTCCAAAATATTTCTTTTTTTCAGTCCATTGTTTTTCATCGAATATCTAAGTGGTTTCGTAGAAAATAAAATAAGAGTACGGTGTTTATTATTAATTTAAATAAACACCAATTCGTATAATTATGGGATTCCCAGGACATTTTAAAATCGCAGGTCATTCTGGTACTAGCTTTAAACATCGGAAGGCTTTTGAAAAAATAAAATCTTATCAGGAACAGTCTAAGAATGAAAAAACTTCTTTCGATGAAGGAACATATAAGCTTCCTATAAAATCATCCGTTCAGACTAATTATCAAGAAGCCAATAAACAGGATCGAAGAATGAGATTGTTTTTTAAATTACCTGTTTTTCTAATCTCAGTAATCGTTTTTTCCTTTGTTTTTGTAAAATCTTCTAAGTATTATAAGAACATGCTCAATGCCAGAAATCAGCAGGAAATAATTGGATTTAAAACAGTACAGGAAACTGGAAATCTTGAAGATTATATTTTTTTTGTTAATTCCGGATATTATCATCTTCGAAGAAAACAAACAAGCACTGCACAATCGGAATTTATCCGAGCATTATCTATTGACAAATATGGGAAAGACGCGCGAATTGGTTTGACTAAAACCCTCATTGAACGATGTAAAGATTATCACGAAGGTTGTGAAGAAATACAAGCTAATCTAAACTTTATCCGTGGTATGAAATATCTACCAGAAGAAAAAATAAATGAATTAGAAGAACAATTTAATTTTGTTGTATTGCATGAAGTACGAAGTCAGCGGGATCGATAAATCAAACAATCCCCATCCTACCCAACTCCAACGGAATCTTTTTACCTCCTTCTTGAATCGACCGATAAATTGCTTCTACAATGATCATATCTCGTTTCCCCATTTCACCTGGTACTCGATTTATCGTCCCTTTTAGAATATGCATCGCAAAGTCGTCCATTTGAAGTTTTTGCTGTGATTCATGAGGGAATTTGATCTCAGTTCCGTCAGATCGTCGGCCACTCAATGGCCCATAGCTATTAGCGGGATGAAGTTCAAACCAACCTTTTGCCGCACTGACATATAGTCGATTTGTATTTACATTATGGGAGGTAAAAATATTTCCTACAATCCCACCTGGAAATTCAAATTGAGCAGAAATAGTTTCGTCTGTTCCTTTAAAATATTCAGGGCGGGTACTAAATTCCTGAGCAGAAACGGAGATCGGGTTTTCCCCCGTTCCATAGATTGCCGACTGAATCGAATATACTCCCATATTGACCAAAGCTCCTCCACCTGAGAGTTTTTTGTCGAGACGCCATTGATTAGGATGGCTGTCAGACCAATAACCAGCTTCAGCATTTACATAACGGATAACTCCAAAGGTTTTTTCTCGCACCATCCGCTGTACTTCCTGAGTATAGGGTTCGGAATGTAACCGATAACCAACACTTAACTTAACATTTGCCTTTTTACAAGCGGTTATGATCGCATCACATTCTTCGACATTCATGGCCATAGGCTTTTCACAAATAACATGCTTGCCTGCCCTAGCTGCTCGAATACAAAAATCAGCATGCATACTGTTTGGTAAAACAACATAAACAATATCTATAGAATCATTTTTAATGATGGTATCAAAATTCTCATAATTATAGATGCTCTCCTTTGGGATACTATATTTCTCCGCCCAGGTCTTTTCTTTTTCTGGAGTACCAGTAACAATTCCAGCGAGATAACAATGGTTCGTTTCTAACAAAGCAGGTGCTAACTGATAGGTGCTATATGATCCTAACCCAACTAGAGCGACCCCTAACTTCTTTCCTTCTGCTAAAACATTTTCAGCAGCACAAGCAGCTGGAATGGTGGTTGCAATGGAAGCGACCCCTACTCCTTTTAAAAAGGATTCATTAAACTTTCTTCTGGATATTTTTTTCATCTGAATGATATTTATTTTGATCAAATGTACAGAAAATATTCAGCAAAAAAAAAGTC
>CAZYAC010000024.1:10320-25759 GCA_964645475.1 uncultured Saprospiraceae bacterium
TGAATGATATTTATTTTGATCAAATGTACAGAAAATATTCAGCAAAAAAAAAGTCTCCTATATCTTGTGCCAACTGCAAATTATTACAACCTGCATTACCAGTGGCTGATTCGTTTAAAATCCCATTAAAATAAATTTGAAAGGTATCTAGTCCATTTAAAAAATCAGTGCTAGTCCTCGTCAAGAATTGTTCAGTCGGTTGTCTGTTATCAAAAAGATAAGCACAATCTGAATTATTATTTCGGTCAGTAGTAGAAACAGCAGAGGTAGGATTGGTCAAATCATTTGAAGCTGCGGATTCGTCCAACAAACTTCCACCATTAAAGGGATAAAATGCAATGACACCGTTTTGCAAATTACTGGGTAAGCAATCAAGGTTGACTTCTTCGTCTTTATTACAACCAAGAATACAAAGGACCATAAGTCCGATAAGAATTTTAGTGAATTTCATGCTTTAAATTTCCAATGCTAATAATAGATAAAACTAAAATTAGGTTGCCTTGAATTAGACAATTTCTTTAGTTTAAAAACCCAATCTTATTAACGTGTATGATCAAAGCGGATACTCAAAAAATTGAGTAATAGATGATGGTAAAACGGGAGAAATAATTATTTTATTGCCATTTAGTAAATTATTTATTTTACTATGTTATCAGAAAAACGTTGAACAACTTTGATTAAGGTTTTGATAGTTTTAAATCAGCCTTGGTTTTTCCGTGTGGGGTCGAATTTCCATTTTCGTCGACTAGTACAAAAACGATATTCTCAATTTTTATGATAGTTTGCTTGGTGAAGACATTTCGAACCTCGCAAGAAAAACTAATAGAAGTCCGTCCTATTTTTTTAAATCCTAAACCTATTTCAATGACATCTCCTTGTTGGGCAGAATTCACAAAATTTATCTCTGACATATATTTAGTCACCACATTTTTTGAATCTAATTTTGTCATTGCGTAGATGCCTGCCTCTTCATCAATCCACTTCAACAATGCTCCTCCAAAAAGCGTGTTTCGAGCATTTAAATTTTCGGGCTTAATTAATTTTCTAGAATAAAAATTCATTTAATTTGTTTTATCTCGGAAGTGGTTAGCTTTATTATTTTCCTAAACCACACCTAATTTACTGACTATCAATTCATTAATCCAAATTTCACTTTTTCTATTCATTAGAAAAAGAGGAAGCCGGTAGTCCTGCACCATTAAAAAGTATCCCGGCAAAATAATCTCTCCAGCCGTACCGTACATAACGAGGATCGTCAATTCCTGAGGCAAACACTTCCAAATGGTTGTCTACCACCTTGGCTTGGGCAGGTACGAATTTTTTATCTAATCCGGCGATTTCAAAACCACCAGGTCCTTTTAATTCTAAACCATTCGAAAAATCAAACTGGATAATTGCCTTGTTTGCCTTCATTTCAACACTTTTAAACAAAGGCCCAGAAGCCACCATTGTTTTTTTATAATCATTAACCAAAGCTAACCTTGCCAGACGATTTCCTACTGCTTGCTTATTGCCCGGATGAATGCTAATGGAATCTCCGATATCCATGGTAATTGCCATCCCAGTTTGAGATAGCCGCAAGCTCTTGCGTTGAGCATCGCGTAATGCCGGAGATACCTGACCACCATAATGAAAAGGGGCAATTTGGACAAAGTAAAATGGAAATTCATATTCCCAATTATTACGCCAATCGCTTATTAAGGCAGGAAAAAGCATTTCATATTCTTCCGCTCTGCCAACATTAGATTCGCCCTGATACCATATGGCGCCGGCAACTTGATATGGTACTAAAGGATGGATCATGGCATTGTATAACGAGGCTGGTAATCCATTAGGATCACTCAAAGCCATTAATGGTCTTTGGTTCAAACTATCTTGTTTTTCCAATCCGTAAATCAATAAGGAAGCATTAGCAAGATCTGCATAAAAAAGTCCCGACCACTCTCCTGTCAAATCGATCTTCTTGCCATCTTTACTTTCCAATTGCATTGGTCCCGAAATATTAGAACCCCCTCCTCCATCGAAGTGCTTGATGGCAATAATATTTTCTCCTTTTTTCACAAAAGACTTATTGACTCGATAGATACGTTCAGCCTGCCAACTCCAAGTAGAACCGATTTTTTTTCCATTAAAATAAATCACATCTGCGTCGTCAATTGCTCCGATGGTCAATTTATAATCTGTGTTTGGATCATTTATTATTATTTTTTTTCGATACCAAAAAAGACCATTCAGGCGCTGGGATGCGACCTTTCCTTTAATAAAATTTTCTGTGCGACATTCACCAGCAGGAAGCTGCATTTTTTTCCAATTCCCATCGTCAAAATCACTTGCAAGAATCTTTTTATCTGCTAGGTTTAATGCTTCTAATTCTTCCAAAGTTTCTGGGACGGGCATTTTATTAAATCTTGTGGTCCAATTATTAGTAGCGATTTTGTCGTAAGTATCCATCGTTTTCGCATAATGCGGAAATTCGGAAAGACCAGATCTACTGGTCCATGCTTCCGCCACGGTTCCGCCCCAACTAGAATTAATAATCCCAATCGGTATGTTCAATTCATTATGCAATTTTCTAGCAAAGAAATATCCTGTGGCACTAAAGTCTACGGATTGTTCCGGCGTACATACTTGCCAACTTCCAATTAGTGTATCCAGTGGTTCAGAATTTAGATTCCTTTCAACTTTAAACATTCGGATGCCTGGATAATTAGCATTAGCAATTTCAGTTTGGGCATTGTCAATAGGTTCTTTAGGTAGATATCCTGGAAGTGGCATTTCCATATTGGATTGGCCGGAGGCAAGCCAGACTTCACCAATCATCACATCCTTGAGGAGGATCGTGGAATCTGAAGTAGCAATGGTCAATTCGAAGGGGCCACCTGCGGTTGGTGTGAGCAAATCCAGTCGCCATTTTCCATCTTTGTTAGTTTTAACTGAACCTGTTTCACCCCAGGTAGCGGAAACAGTAACCGTTTTTCCGGGTGTAAAATTTCCCCAGATAGGTACAGATTCTGCCTGTTGCAAAACCAAATGATCTGAGAAAAGCCTCATCATTGAAAGTGGTTGCTTCTCCACCTGTTCACAACCAGATAGTAAAATAAGAATAGTAAATAGAAGCGAGGAGGTTAGGTAATTATTCATTAGAAGTTTCCATTAAATTAGAACGTTATTGCCGAACAAAACGTAAGGTAGGAAATTCTAAATGAAAAATATAGCTCAAACTCGGTAAGGAACTCAATGGTACGATCAAGCAAATTCCAAAATCATTTATTCCTCTGAAATAGGTTTAAAGGCATCAGCACCTTTTTGCGTTTTACTTACACAGGTCAAATAAATATCATCTCGGGCATTATCTTCTTTTATTTTCACCAAATGTTTCATCCTATTATTTTTAACAAATCCAACGAAGTGAACGAATGAAATTAGGAAAGCATCCTAAGGTATTACCCGACTACCGGTCCACTCACGATTTTCATACTTGCCAACCAACCTTTGATGACCATTTGGCCTCAACTGTAGAACATCAATATTCAAGGGTTTTAAAGAAATCATGGAAAAGAAATTAGACCCTAAACTTGGATCATGGGTTGAGGTTAGTTCATCAAATGGTAAATCTGAACCAGGTGGTAAGGTAGTCTGATAATCCTTTTTATTTTGGTCACTCAATTTACTCCACTCCCTCAAACATAAGGCATCTTGGTGATGGATCGTGGCAAGCCCTTGCAGGCGAATTTGCAATTTTTGATGTGGATCATAAAACAATAATGCCACATGATTTTGTTGTTTAATTTCCTGAACTTTGGGTGAACGATAATCTGTAAAAATCAGTATTTCACCAGAAGGAAGAATTCTTCGTACTAGGACGGAACGTAGTGCTGGAACATTATCTACCTCGGTGGTTGCCAAATAACAAAGTCGGAAGGGATGTTTGCCTTCGACTGTGATACGGTCAAGATCCTTAAAGAGGTCATTAATGAGACTAGCAGCAGGTTGGGTAAAATCCATATGCTTTAGCTTATTTGTTGGCGTCTATTTATTTTAAAAATGGCAAAAATGTTCAATGCAGTTAATAAAAGGGCAATACCAAGCCAAATATACATCCAGACATTAGCTGGAATAAAGACCAATAACTCAGCGTATTTTTTTAAATCTGAACTCGGTCCAACATTGAAATCTTGGATGATATATAAAATGGTCGCTAATCCCAAAAACATAAGAATTTCACGATGCAAATTTGTTTTGGTAGTCAGAAAATAAAGTACGGCTGCAAAGGCCAATAAAAATCCTGTGGTCCACAAAGAATTAAACCACATAATTCCTGCAAAGACCATAAAACCCATCAATACAAACAATGTAGCTTTAGCAATTTTACCTCCATTGGCTCCAATATAAAACAATATATTCCCGAGAAGCGCAGATCCTAAATAACCACCCATTAGAATAATTCCCAGATTTCCTCCGGAAGTTTTGGTCCAACCGCTTCCATCATCATTAACTTGTAAGGCAAGTACATCACCACCTGTTAGAAGTGCACCTAAGGCATGACCAAGTTCATGTAGGAAGGTAACCAATAAGTGAATTGGATAAAGGATCATTTGTCCTATTTCTCCTCCTAAAAAAACCAGTGCTAGGTATATCGCCAACACCCCCAGAAAACGAACGAATAAATTATCAGACATTATTTTTTATTTTGGGTTAATTAATCTACTTCTTAGAACGTTTGTGATTAAAATTTAGTTTACTAACAAGCAATCACGTTCCCGCTATCTAATCATAACCCCTTGTTCGTTTAAGAAAGGAATTAAGGTGAAATTCATCGGATCAATACTACCTTTAACAAAAACATATTTTTTATCAAACATATAGTCATCGTGATTAAAACTCACCCAATATTCGTTGGTTAAAACAAGCACTTCCTTTGTAATTGGTTCAATCTTATGCAGTTGCAAAGGACCAATACTCGGGAAAAAATGACGTAATACGGTGGTCTGTACTGCCTCATTATTAACACTTCCATATCCTTTAGAGTTAATCAGCACATTTTTAATGGGCTCATCTTTTAGATTAATCACATAAACGTCCCATAAATCTCCATCACGAGGCACCACTGCAATGGCAAGGTCTTGTACCTTCTTTTGTGGAATATCCTTTTTCATCAAAAAAAATTACAATTAACTAAATTTACTAAAGCCAGCACGAAAGATGGCATTATTAATTCTTTATTAAAACATTCTTAATTAGAACGCAGTGAAACTAAATATACGGCAAAAGTGACCAAGAAGTTTTACTTTAACCTCCTCAATATTGACGTTTCTACCCAATTCTGCTGCCAAACTAGTGACTGATTTATCTTCATCATCAATTCCACAAGGAACAATATGTTTAAAATAATCCAGATCTGTATTGATATTGAAGGCAAATCCATGCAAAGTGACCCAACGACTCATATGTACTCCGATGGCGCAAATCTTCCTATTTGGGCTGCCTTCTAACCAAACGCCTGTATATCCCTTGATCCTGGTAGCTTGAATTCCATAGTCTGCCAAAGTGGCAATGACCACCTCTTCCAGACTCCGCACATAACGATGTACATCGGTAAAGAATTGTTCTAAATCAAAGATGGGATAGGCCACAATTTGACCAGGACCATGGTACGTTATGTCTCCGCCGCGGTTAATTTTAAAATATTCTACATTGCGTTCTGCCATTTCAGCCTCGTTCAACAAAAGGTGATCCACGGATCCACTCTTACCCAACGTATACACATGTGGATGCTGACAAAACAATAAATAATTTTTTAATTCAATTCGATCGGTTTCATCACTAATCTTCCGATTATGACTACGAGCAGAGACGCCTTCCTTTTGAAGCTTTTGCTGATAACTCCAAGCTTCTGCATAAGAGATGACTCCTAAATGCTGGACCTCCACTAAAGGCAATGAAGTACTATCTTTCTCTTCGGACATTGATTTATTTTTACGTTTCAAAATGCGATTGGCCACCCAAAATTCATTCTCCTTCAATCACTTTATCACCTATTTGTAACACACAACCTCGTTGAATGTTATACTGCCTCCGTAATGTTTTGAAATCGACTTTATTAGCCACAATTTTACTGCCTCCGTATTCCGCTTTCTTTTGGTAGGCCGCAAAGCCTTGCTCACAATTATCCAACGTTATGTGATTGATCAGAACCGTTGATAAATCCTTAGCAGCGAGACCAATATTAGCCCCATTTACATACAACCATTTAACGACCACATCGGTTTCTTCACCCACACTTAATCCTTTATCTCCGGCATTATCAACGGTAGCTTTTTCTACAATAATATTACTACCTGAAAAATCCATACCGTCATTTTTAGTATCTCGAAAACTACAATTACGAATTCGACCTTTAGAAAAATCGACATCTAATCCATCAAAAGGAGTATTGATAACCGAGGAGTTTTTCAATTCAAAATTAGAACGAACAATATTGAGACCATCTTCACAATGATTATTCCTGAATACACAATGATCAATATCCACCGGGGATTCATAGAAATTAACGGCCCCAGTCAAAGTCCAACCAGCATAATCTAGGGTATTAAAATTATCAAAAATTGCATATTTTAATTTCGATTCTTGAGGGCCCGCTTGTAAGACCGTAAAACCATTGGCCGTTTTATCTGATGAGGTAATTAAAATTGGTGCTTCTTCTTTACCAAAGATTTCTACCCGACCATAACTTACCAGTCCAGCTCCATTGGTAAAATCTAGAGTAGTTCCTTCACCGATTCGCAAAGTATATTTTGCAGGAATAATTAAGTGTTTTGTCACTTGATGAATTCCAGGTAAAATGTTGATGAAATTTTCTTCTATTTGTAAAAATGATAAGGTGTCTAAATTGGTCTTTTCGCGGATGGAGATAGTAGGAAAATTATTGATAGGAGCGGGAATGTTTTTTATTTTAGTTTGAAAAACAGAATCCATACCCAACGTTCGAAAACAAATATATTGAGCTGCATCTGGTACGGTAAGAGATGACATTTTTTGTTGATCCTGTTGTTCAAACCGCGGATTAAATAATTTGTCTCTAGTTTCTGTACTTACTGGTTGTTCTTTTTTAATGGACTCATTAAGCAACTTACGATGATGAAAGCCTTCCAAGACCAATGGCGCAGCAATATTTTCAGTACAATCCCCTTTTCCCAAACTATAACCAATTATCTCCACTGGAAAGGAATGCATATTCACCAGCCCTAAAATCCGTAAACCTTTTCCTTTTGATTGTGTAAAACTACGCACTGCTGATTCGGCGAAAGGATGAATTTTTGAATGTATCTTCTGGGAACGATAAACGATCTTTTTCTCGTCAAAATAATATCCCGGTTCATCAGTTTTGATTAATTCTTGCAATCGTTCTGTATCAGGTCGTATACTTGCCAAAAATTTATTAATAAAAGTAATCTCACTGTATTGCTTCAAATATTGCAAGTATAGTTTTACAAATTTTTGGGATTTAAAAATCCGGTTTTCAATCTTATCTAAATCCTGATGTTGTGAGTTTAAAGCACCCTCACCCACTAATCGATCACGTACAATATCACCTGTTCCAAAACCATCATACCCAATCGGTTCCAATTTTCCAGTAGCAGGATTATAATAAAACCGTTGGTTATTCCAATGTAATGAATGGTAAGCCTGCATAATTTCTAGAATAGCATAATAACGCGCCATGCGATCCAAATCAAATACTTCGTCAGCAGGCAATTCACCTGTCCGATATTTATCCAATAAGTTATGAGCAATTTCAAATTGAGCTAGAAGTTTAGGTGTGGCGGCAGTTTTTTCCATTTGGAAGGATTCCACTGGAGCTGTCGCCAGATCTTTTCCTGGACCTGCCAACTCGTTGTTCATGGGTAGTAGGTATTCATTTTGTTTTTGAATATATTGCCAAAACCCATCTTCGGCATATTTTAAAATGGGTCCTTCCCGTCGTTTTTGATATTCTAGTAAAATTTTATCAAAATGTTCTTCGAGGGCATGAACTCCACGATCTTCTCCATTGATGGCGACTTTTAAAAAATCGTATCGAGTGGTGAGCACATCAGCTTGTTCCCAAAATTTGTGTAAGACATATTCATTCAAGTAAGAACGAGATTTTGGATGGTGAATGGAAAAAACCCGCATTCTTTCCCAAGTATCTCCTTTTCTAACTTTAATCCGGTAACCAGTTTTATTTTTTAGATGATCTAACCAATCACCTTTAAGACGTAATGCTACTTTTCGGGTTGTGGTTCCATCGACTGCTTTAATTTTTGCATTGACCCAGTCGTCCTCCGCAGAGACTAAAATACCAACCTTACGAGCTTGCTGCTTTTTTGTATTCAGCTTATCCTGACTCTTTTCAGAGATATCTAGATTTAGTTGTTTTGGACTAAGATAATTATAGAATGCTATTGGTGTTATTTCTTCAATAGTCAAATCATCGAACCATGAAGAAATGGTTCCGTCTGTACCTACGCTAACTTCTAAAAGTTCAGCTTTTTTTTCCGTAGGAGGGGTAGAAAAATACAACTCGATTTGATACCAACCACGTTCACGATTAATAGGTACATGCGACTGAAAGGATTTTGTAAATTTGGGGCCAGAAAATTCAGCTCGAAGATTAACAATAGGTATTATATATTCAGCGTAAGCCCAGACGGTGGCTCGATAATGTTTGTCCGGCTTTGGATTTTTGAGTTGCCAAATAAATCCTCGATGATCTTCGCTGGGAGAATTCTTAAGAATTTGTATACTATAATTTCCATTAAAAACTATGGAATCCGATTGTAAATGACCATTGCCAAATTCTTGATTTCCCGAAACTAAAACACTGTCTCTTAGATGTTCAGCATCTCCAAAAACCGTTGCCTCCAATAATGGTTTATCAGGTTGGTTCTTTATCGTTTTCAGGATAATATACCCAACAGAACCAACAAAAAGGGCTGTTAAGAGGATAGCCAACTGCCGAGGAAATCGCCGCATTGAGGGAGAATGATCTTTTAAAATCATATCATCAAATCAGGTTGATCTACGATGGAAATTTGGGTTTCACCAGATAGTTCTAATATTCGCTTTTTCACATTACTTACTTGCGCGATGGAATCAGCTTTACAAATATAAGAAAGGTCCATTCCTGGTTTCAGGCTATCCATCCGTTTTAATTCTACGTAAGTAAAAATACTAGTTAGGACATTGGTTACCTCTTCAAGGTCTTCTTGATCGGTGGAAATATTGATAAACATTTTATCTTCCTGTCGAAATTTGACCTTCCCTCCTAAAGAACGATTGATATAAAGTAATAAAAGTATAATGAAGAAAGCTACAACGGCTAATATGGGTTGGTTAGCACCTCCTGCCAGACCAATACCAATGGCAATAAATAAAAATGAAAGTTCTTCTGGATCTTTTATAGCTGCTCGAAAACGAACAATAGATAAGGCTCCGACCAGCCCCAAGGAAAGGGCGAGGGAGCTTTTAACAATTGTAATAATCAACAGCGTACCCAGCGCAATTGGCATAAAATTACTACCAAACTTAGCTCGATTGGCTACTGACCAACCAAATCGGACATAATACCATCGTAAAATGGACACAAGAATGGCCACAATCAATATGTTGAGTAAAAATTCATCCAAAGGAATATTAGCTGTGAATTCCTCAATATATTTTTCCTGTAATTTCTCTAGCAGGTTCATCTATTCAATCTTTAAATAACTTCTCGACAAAATTACTTAATTATTGGACTTTAGCGTAAAATAAGGTCTTCTATTTGTCTAAGTAAATACGCATTTAAGAGATTGGAGCCTTCTGGTTTCTAAAAAAGCTTTTTCTTGTGTATCTTCGTGTAAATTAGGAATTTCCCTCCTCTAAAAATAAAACATTATGATGAATTTGAGTAGAATCTTACTTACCGGTCTATTGCTCTTCAGTTTTTTACTAATCAGCAACCAAACCATCGCCCAAAATCCGGATTCCAATCACGGTAACAAATTTGAACAAATTGACAATCTCATGTGGCCTCCGAACAACTATCGAGGAGCAGATGGTGCTCCTGGCCCCGATTACTGGCAGCAAAAGGTAGATTATAAAATTGAATGTTTCTTAGATACCAAAGAGAACAAATTATCAGGAAACGAAACCATTACTTACCATAATAATTCCCCCAACTCACTTCGATACTTTTGGTTACAGTTAGATGAAAATCAGCATGCCGCTGATGCAGACAACCATATCTTTAATGGTAGTAGTATGCGTGGAACCATGAGTGAAGATGCACTTACTCGACTAGAAAACAACAAGTATCTTGAAAAATTTGGTTGCAACATAACAAAAGTTACTACTGCTGCAGGTGATGAGTTAAATTATGTCATCAATAAAACGATGATGCGGATTGATCTTCCTCAACCATTGAAACCTGGAGAAAAATTTGTCTTCAATGTAGACTGGAATTACTACCTAATTGACCGGATGAATACACCGAGTTGGGGACGAGGAGGTTTTGAATATTTTGAAAAAGACAAAAACTACCTTTACACGATAACACAATGGTTTCCAAGACTTTGTGTTTATAATGATGTAGAAGGATGGCAAAACAAGCAGTTTACTGGACGTGGAGAATTTGCTTTACAGTTTGGTGATTATGATGTAAAAATGGTTTTACCAGAAGACTATGTGGTAGCTTCTACCGGTAGCTGTCAAAACTATGAAGAAGTGCTGAGTGCCACCGAAAGAAAACGCCTTGCTGCTGCTAGCAAATCAGATAAGCCAGTACAAATTGTAACGTTAGATGAAGCTTTAGAAGTTGAAAAAGCAACGCGTTCTACCAAAATGAAAACTTGGCATTTTAAAGCAGAAAACGTACGTGACTTCGCTTGGGGTGCTAGTACCAAATTTGCTTGGGATGCACAAAACTATCGCAATAGTGATGGCGAAGATGTACTTTGCATGAGTTACTATGGAAAGGAAGCTTATCCAATCTATAATCGCTATTCTACCAAAGCTGTCGCACATACCTTAAAAGTTTATGATCGTTATTCTCTCCCTTATCCATATCCGGTGGCTATTTCAATAGAAGCTGCCAACGGAATGGAATATCCTATGATTTCTTTTAATCCGGGTCGAGCAGAAGAAGATGGTACTTACACGGAGCGGGCTAAGCAAGCTTGTATTTCTGTAGTTATCCACGAGGTGGGACACAACTACTATCCGATGATTATCAATAGTGATGAAAGAAAATGGTCTTGGATGGACGAAGGGTTAAACACGTTTGTTCAGTTTATCGCAGAGCAAGAATTTGATAATAACTACAAATCCCGCCGTGGGCCAGCCGAAGGTGCTATTAGCTATATGAAGCAAGACAAAAATCGTTTAGAGCCGATTATGACCAATAGTGATAATATTATCGGCTTTGGAGCCAATGCCTATATGAAACCAGCCACTGCCCTTAATATCCTACGAGAAACTGTCATGGGAAGAGAGCTTTTTGATTTTGCTTTCGCAGAATATGGACGTCGTTGGGCCTTTAAGCACCCTACTCCAACCGATTTTTTCCGTACTATGGAAGAAGCTAGTGGTGTTGATTTAGATTGGTTCTGGAAAGGATGGTTTTATGGAATTGATGCCGTAGATATTTCTTTAGATAGTATTAAATGGTACAAAGCCGATCTTGTGAATGATCCCGAAAAGAAAGAAAGAGAATGGAGTAATCCGGTAAGAAAACCTTTTGATCATATCTCTAAGAGGCTAAATAAAGAGGCAGGGATGAAATTTGAAGTAGATAAAGATCCTGAACTGGTCGATTATTACACCAATTACCGCCCTTGGGAAACAGGTGATTCCATTAGTGGGAAGACTTATCTCTACGATGAGACTTTTACCAAGGAAGAAAAGGAAAAGATGTTCGGTAAGAAAAACTATTACGAACTAAACTTTACCAATGTAGGTGGACTTGTTTCTCCATTGATCATCGAATGGACTTTTAAAGATGGTACAAAAGAGGTGGATCGGATACCAGTAGAGGTTTGGCGAAAAAATGAAAATAACCTAACCAAGGTTTTTGTCAAAGAAAAAGAGGCAACTGCTATCGTTCTAGACCCATATAAAGAAACCGCTGATGTGGATGAGTCTAATAATTTATGGCCGGTAAAGGAATTGCCTACTCGATTCCAGGTATTTAAAAAACACCGACCTGAAAAACAACTTAATCCGATGCAAAAAGCGATTAAGCGCGGTGATATAATAAAACCTTAATGATGTTATTGGATCATTACCTTACGTGTATTTAGGTTTTCTAATGAAAATATCCGTTGTTCTTAATTTAAGAGCAACGGATATTTTCATTAGACTTTATGCTAAACCCAACAGAAGAATTCTTGTTTCCTTACTATACTATAAAAGATTCTAAAATGAGCAAACCCGTTCAATACGACCATAAAGGAAGATCCACGACCCTTCATCCTTACAATATCTTTCTAACGCTATTTTTGGCAGGCATTACGATGTTATTTCTAGCCTTGTCGGCGTCTTATATCTATACACGGGTACAAATGAAGATCCCACCGATTAAGATGCCATCGCTCTTCCTTCTAAATACCTTGATTTTGATTGCCAGTAGCTATACTATGAAAATGGCGAACGATGCTTACAAAGCCGATGACACCGACAAATATGTGCAATCATTGGTTTATACCATTGTCTTAAGTTTTATATTTATGATATCGCAGGCCGTGGCTTGGGGGATGTTATTTAACAACAATATTCCAATAGCCCATAGCAACACTGCCTCTTATCTTTATTTAATTTCATTTCTTCATTTTGCGCACGTAGTAGCGGGTATTCCCTTTTTAATCCTCTTTATTCGGGCGGCAAAAACCCGGATGAAAGACCCAGTAAGTGTATTGGTTTATTTTTCAGACCCAGAAAAGAAATTGAAACTGAAGCTGCTCACTTTTTACTGGCATTTTCTAGATATTCTCTGGATTTATCTTGTTATCTTCTTTTATCTAAATCATTTAATCAGTTAGTTTTTAAACTTAAATTTCCAATGTGCAAAAACATAACGGAGCCTATCTTGTTAAATTTAACATCCAAAATTCTGGCAAGCCTTTCAAAAAAGAGGGGTTTTCCTTATCTTTGTTAAAGAAGTTTTTCAAAAACTCCCAAATTGCCTACGAACTGATAAAATTATCTTGTTTTAGGCTTCTTTTGGAATTATCAAACAACTTCTGTAAAAATTCAACCTCATTATGAAAAATACAAGTATACTTTTTTTCTTTCTAACCCTGGTATTAACAGGTTGGAATTGTGGCGATGGCGCTACTTCTGTTAAGGCTCCTGCAAACGGAGCGGTTCTGCATGGCAAAATCTCAGATGCTGGAGATATGAAAATGTTTTTGGACGAATGGCATTTTGATAATACGACCAATGTGCTCGGATCTACCGAAATCAAGTCTGATGGAACCTTCGAACTACCTTTAGATAAGGGAATACAAATGGGTATTTACCGGATGCGGATTGGTGCTAAAAAGGCATTTATGGCCTTTGATGGTTCTGAAAAAAATGTAGAAGTAATCGGAAATTTAGCAGAATTCGATAAATTCGGTTTCGAAGTGAAAGGTTCCAATTCTGCCAATCAGTTAATCACACAACTTCAAAAAGCAATTGCTGATCCTAGTGATACCGAAGCTATACGAACTGCCGCAGAAAGTGCTGCCAATCCAGTGATAGGTGGTTATATGGCCATGGTTTTCTACCGCGAAAATGAAGCATTATTAGGTAGCTATAAAGAAGTAAATGCCAAATTGCAAAAGGCAAATAAAAGTTCTAAATACGCTCAAGATTTCAACAACTACGTAGCGGGGATGGAACAAAGAATTGCCGTTCGAAAAGCCAATGCTTCCTTAGAAGTTGGTAAGGTAGCTCCAGATATTAATTTACCTAGTCCTGATGGTAAAAATTATAAACTCAGTGATCTGAAAGGAAAAGTAGTCTTGCTAGACTTTTGGGCTAGCTGGTGTGGTCCTTGTCGAAAGTCTAACCCACACGTGGTGGAAACCTACAAAAAATACAAAGACAAAGGATTTACCGTTTATAGTGTCTCCCTGGATGGAATTCATCCTCGAATGATGCCTAACTTAGGAAACGACCAATCTAAAATCGATGCCCAACTCGAAAAGGCTAAGAATAAATGGATTGCAGCGATTGAAAGAGACCAATTGCTTTGGGATACGCACGTTAGTGACTTAAAGCACTGGAATTCTCCTGTTGCCAAGATGTACAATGTAAAAGGGATTCCAAACACATATTTGATAGATAGAGACGGAAAAATTGCCAAAGCAGGCATTAATCCCCTCAGTCCAACCTTCGATCTAGAGGCAGAAGTCAAAAAATTACTTTAGTCTTAGCGAAATTTTGTTAATAAAAAGGCCCGAATCTCCTCGATTCGGGCCTTTTTATTTTCTATTTATTAAGGGAATGCGTTAGAAGCGTTAAGGTTTTATTAAACTACCCCTTGAGCGGTTTGATTATTGTACTTTTAGATGGATTCTTGCTAAATTTGTTTGGTTAGCCCTCTTATTTACAAACACCTCAAAATTAACTGAAAACTGATTTAGAAATGGAAAATTTAAAATAATAATGAACCGGCTGGGACTTTTACTACCTATCACGATACTACTACTAATTGGATTGTTCGGTTTCCGAACTTCCCCTACCGCTTCGTTGGTTCACCCGGTCGTTGACCAGACGATCACTTGGATGAGTTTTGAAGAAGCCATGAAGGCCGTAAAAACAGAAAAACGAAAAGTCCTGATCAGCGTACACACAGAATGGTGTGGCTGGTGCAAACATATGGATCGAACCACCTTCCAAGATCCGAATATCATCAAATTTATCAACGAGCGGTTTTATCCCGTAAAACTAGACGCGGAACAAAAAGAAGATATCTCCACGCCAGAAAAAGTTTATAAATACGAAAAAGGAGATGGCAAAGAACGCGGCTTTCATCAACTCGCCGTTGCCCTTACCATGGGAAGATTAACTTTACCTAGCACGGTATTTCTAGACGAAAATTTTCGCGTCCTTCAGCCAATCCCAGGCTATAAAGATCCAAAGACTTTTGAAATGATGATGACCTACTACGGGGACAATCATTATAAGAGTACTCCTTGGACGGTTTATCAGAAGACGTATGTTCCGTTGAATCAGTTGAAGCCTACCTTGATTTCTGATTAAATAATTTTATTTTTATTGGTTTATGGGAATCTTGAGTTGTTTTTGAGAGCGGCTTTCGGATATTTTTATGTACGTAATGGTCAAATAAAATTTTTCAGGATGGAATTTTTTGAATTTAAAGGAGATTGGGAATTTGATATTAACCTTGATAAATTCATTGCCTCCAATGCCAATT
>CAZYAC010000025.1:0-25168 GCA_964645475.1 uncultured Saprospiraceae bacterium
GCACAATTCTTCCTGGCATCTGGGCATTACAATAAATATCAGGATGATCTTTAAACCGTTCTGCTTGTACTTCCCGCGCCTCTATCACCCGTCTAGAAATCTCCTCACTGGTAACTTTTGATCGCTCATTACTACTCAATTCTTCATAACTAACTGGCGTAACTTCAACATGCAAGTCTATGCGATCTAGTAAGGGTCCGGATATTTTATTTACATAACGTTGCACCATTCCTGGACCACAAACACAATCCTTTTCGGGATGATTATGATAGCCGCAAGGACAGGGATTCATCGAAGCAATCAACATAAAACTAGCCGGATAATCCACCGTTACTCTAGCCCGTGAAATCGTGATTCGTCGCTCTTCCATCGGCTGTCGTAGTACTTCTAAGACGGTCCGTTTAAATTCTGGTAATTCATCTAAAAAAAGTACGCCGTTATGAGCTAAAGAGATTTCACCGGGAGAAGGATTCGAGCCTCCGCCAACCAGTCCTACATCACTAATCGTATGGTGTGGTGATCGATAAGGTCGCGTAGCAATCAACGCCGTATTATCGGGTAATTGTCCCGCCACAGAATAGACTTTAGTCGTATCCAAAGCTTCGTGTAAACTAAGGGGAGGAAGAATTGTCGGAAGACGTCGAGCCAACATAGTTTTACCTGCGCCAGGCGGTCCGATGAGGATAACATTGTGTCCACCAGCCGCCGCCAATTCGAGCGCACGTTTGATATTTTCTTGACCTTTTACATCGCTAAAATCAATGTCATACTTGTTATGTTCTACAGCGAAGCGATCACGGGTATCTACTTCTGTCGTATGTAGGGGAGCGGCACCGTTAAAGAAATCAACTGCTTCCTGCAAGTTGTCAATTCCGTGGACTTCGATGTCACTAACGATGGCGGCTTCTTTGGCGTTTTGTCGAGGGAGAATGATGCCTTTGTATTTTTTATTACGCGCCAGAATAGCAATGGGTAACGCACCTCGAATCGGTCGGAGTCCTCCATCGAGCGCCAGTTCTCCCATGATTAAATAATCTTTGAGTTGATCGCCGATCATGACATTGGCCGCAGCTAACATTCCCAAGGCAACAGGTAGATCATAAGCAGATCCTTCCTTAGGGATATTAGCTGGTGCCAGATTAACCACCATTTTTAGATGAGGCAACTTGAGTTTGATATTGCGGATAGCGGCTTCGATCCGGTGGAATCCCTCTCTAACACTTTTATCGGGAAGTCCCACCATAAACCAAAATTGCTTTCCGTTTTCGGGGGTTCCACCGGAGTTAACTTCTATGGTAATCGTTTGGGCACTGACTCCGGAGACGGCTCCGGCGAATGTTTTTGCGAGCATAATTTTTATCGTTCTTGTAAGTAAAAAAGGAAGTGGTTAGACTTCTGTCCTTACTTAGATGCTCGACTATTGATTATTCCATAAAAAAAGGTGAATTATTTTTTGAAAGAGGTATTACTCATTGAAAGCGGTTTTTCTTCTCCGCTTCTATTTATTATCACCTCTTATCCCAAACCACCAATTTAGTGAGGATTGTTTCCGTTTTACTAATTACTTTCACCCAGTAAATGCCAGAGTCAACATTCTGAATATCAATAATGTCATTATGCCCTAGCTGTGTATAACGTTGTACCATAGATCCATCTATTGTATAAAGCTCCAAAAAGTCAATCTGCATATTCGTCTCCAAATAGAGATAATCACGTACAGGATTTGGATATAAACGAATCTCAAAACCGGGTACCTCCTCAATGCTTACTATCTGATCTATCATAATATTTTCGATGATTAATTCGCAATTATTCGCGTCTGTAATTGAGCAAGTGTACGAACCTACATCAAGGCTTTCTAAAGGGTTAGTGGTGCCACCATTAGACCAATTAAAGCTGTAAGGAGGCGTACCCCCAAAAACAGTGAGGTCAATACTTCCTGAGTTAGCGGTATCTAAATAATCTGTAACAACTTGATCAATCACCTCTATCGCTGAAGGCGAAAACACCTCCAAGTTTTCGATAATTGCTGTACAACCTAAATCATCTGTGATCGTAAGCATATACATTCCCTCAGCTACTATCGTAGGGTTAGCAGTTTCTCCATTACTAAATTCGAAGGTATAGGGCATGGTGCCTCCTATAGGAACAACCGAAATGCTCCCGTCTGCAAAGCCATCACAGGTCGTCGAATCAATTTGAATATCTGTTGCACTGACGGTTGCTCCTTCCAAAATAATAAAGATGTCACTTTGTAAGGTACAGGCGTTAGCGTCTGTAACAGTTAGTAGATACTCGCCGGGGGAGAGGTTTTCTAAGTTATTTTCTTGACTTCCAGTATTCCACAAATAGGTCAAAGGCATAGCATTGCTCGTAGCTGTAACATTAATACTTCCCTGATCTTCTATACAAATAGGAAGTGTTATATCAGCAGCAATAGTAAGGTCAGGTTGAATGGCGTTGACCGTAATTGGTCCGACAACAATTTCACAAACATCATCACTAATTGTACAATAGTATTCGCCTGCACCAAGATTTTCCAATATACTTTCATTACCACCATTTGACCAATCAAAGTTGTATTCTCCTTGCCCATTAAGAACGGACAAATGAATCATACCAGGAAGCGCGCAAGTACTATCTACTGATACAAACTGAGCAGACATTGGATTGTAACCATTATCTTCAACAACAATCATCTCATTCTGAGCAGAACAACCGTTTTCATTTGTAACCGTTACCGTATATATTCCTTCAACGAGGTTACATATAGAAGCAGTTGTCATACCATTAGACCATTGATAAGTTAAGCTATCGCTTGACTCGCAGATAGTCAGGTCGATACAAGCACCGTTTCCTGCACAAGACGCATCATAGCTAATATCGATTGTACAAATATGGATAGAATCAGGAACATTTACCGTTATAAATGGAGCAATAGTTTCACAATTATTAGCATCTGTTACTAGCAAAAAATAATTTCCAGGGCCAATATTATCCAAAACCGAATTGCCTACATTACCATCCCATTCGTAAGCATAAGGTGCTGTACCTCCAGAAACATTCGCTTCAATAATTGCATCATTTTGTCCCACACAAGAAATTGGATAAACGATAGGATTAAGGTTGAGACTAATACCATCAAAACTATATGTACCATTTATCATTGTAGGAATAGAAGTGACAGGGAGGGTGTTTTGACCTTCATAAATTAGCAGTGCGTCAGTAGGTGTATCAGAAAATTCAATCACACTGGCTTCAGTTGCAGAGCAGTTTACTTGAAAGGCGAGTGAAAAAATGGCTATTTCGTCCATTACATCAATTCCACTAAAACTACTCTCTGTCCAAAAACAAGTCAGATAACCTTGTTCAATTCCTGCAAAGCCAAAATTTGTTTGATCTAAATTATCTAAATCAAAACCACCGATTGATTGAAAATCCAGTACTTCCGGATCCCAATTGATTGTAAATTGAAATCCAATTACAGCATCAAAATCATTGACAAGTACCGGAATATTTACGGCTTGCCCTGCTGTCAAGTTATTGCCATTTATAACAAAAGAAGTATTTTGTCCAAAAATACATTGTGATAAAAACAAGACCAAAAGGAAACTAAAATACCATTTACTATTTTTCATTTGACAGATTTTATTGGAGGTGAATAATTTGGATTGTTTTGGATTCATCCTCCATTACTAGTTCGACCAAATAGGTTCCTGCTCCGGGGAATATTGCTTGTTCCAATGTAATTTCACCACGCTTTGCAGCAGGTAGATTGATCTCTTTTAAAATTTTTCCGTTTATGCTTAAGACTAGCATCTTAGCTTTTCCAATTTTTGGAAGCATGTAAACTACCTGTGTTTCTGCCATAAATGGATTTGGATTGGCTTTAAGCTCTAAGCTTTTGGATGGCTGAGACCATTCAATGGCTAGATGTTGTTTTTGATAGTTTTGATCGACAACGAAATTACTGAATTCATCTAATGGAGCGAAAGTGATCGCATTTCTCCAGTCACTAATATTATCATTGGCAGTTACTTTTAACGTTAGTAAGTTGGTTCCAGCAGGAAGCAATACACTACTTACGTCTTCATTTTGGGGCAACCAAACAAACCTGAGTTCACCTGTATCTCTATCATATTTTCCAAACTGATCTGCATCAAAATTAGGAAGTACGTCGGAAGATAAATTAATTAATTGGAGGTATCGCGGATCGATTCTTAAGGAAGCTTGCAATGCTTGCAGACTAATCTCTTTTTTTAAACGGAGTTGAAGGTTACGAGTTTTTCCAGCTGCTATTGATTGATAATCTCCTTGTAAATTCAGTATCGGTCGGCTTTCCGTATTTAATCCAAATATATCACCATTAGCTTCGTTATTAACATCCCCTACTTTGACAGCTACAAAGTTTTGACCAGACCAGTCTTGGTTTAAATTATCAAAATCCAGGTGTTCTGGAAAATTATCTACCCAAGGATTAGTTGGATTTGTAAATATATGATTGGCATCAATGAAGCGCCATGACTCATTGAAAGGAAATTCTGTGATATTTCCTAAAACTAATTGATAAATCAAAAGTGCATCAGCAGTGGTGACTGCTCCTGATCGATTTACATCGGCAGCAATAATTTTATATGGAGAATCAAGTAGTGGATTTCCAACAATATGCTGTTGTACTAAAATATAATCCAAAACATTGACACCTTCTGTCCAATCAAAATTACGGGAAGGCTGCACCAAGTAATCCACACCTCCGGGAACTGTAAAACTATACATCCCCATATCATTGACTAGTTGGTCATCTTGATTAGAACAAGCAACAGAGGTCAAGGGAATTGGAACGCCATCTTCTCGATTAATGGTTCCGGCAATATCAAAGGTACCACTCACCACTTGGTATTGGATGGTAAAACCCTCGTCTACCTCATCATCATCTGTAACAAATTCCAGAAAGGCTGTTCCACTAGACAATATAAGATTATCTGGTAATTCCGTTCCAGTCAAGATAGCCACGAGTGGTGCAGATACAGAAGTTCCATCGTATACATAAAGATGATCTTGCAAATTCTTCAAAGCAAATTCTTCAAAGTTGAGCGACAGTTGTGTATTTGGAAGTCCTGGATCAATTAACCAAGAGCAGTTCGTATTATTCTGATAATTTAAACAATCACTACCATCATTGAATTGGCCAGATGCGGCGGTAAGAGTGGTGAGTCCATTACAAAACCTCTTGGGGACGGAAGTATAGCTGGCTGACCACCCAGGAAAATTATTAAAATCATCTGATGAAAACTGAATGAAGGCTCGAGTACTATTGATGGTGACACTGGTAGGCCCTTCGTTGCCATGTAACTCTGCCACCATGGTGTTGAGGATAGAACTACCTGAGAATATTCTTAGATAATCATCCCCAGAATCTGTATAGAACTCATCAAAATTAATGGTGATACTTTCCGCTTCTTCTTCTGGTTGTATCAACCATTGACAATAGGTATTACTAGAATAATCATTGGCTTCACTCCCATCGGAAAAGGTACCGGAGTTATCAGAAAGTATCAGAAATTCGTCACAATATGAAGACTCATTGATAGCTATCTGTGTAAAAGCACTTGCAAAAATCCAACGATTATCCCCTCCATTGGATTCATTAACTTCAAAATTGTTATCAAAGAAAAGTGTAGGAGAATAAAATCCTGGTGCCAGATCTGGTAACACATCGTTTATGTTAACAGAAAAATCTGCATCTTCGGTCTGCTCTCCTCCTAACTGATTAAAATTCAATTCCCCTAAAAAAGGATCAGTGTCCTCTACATCCAAATCAGAAGAAACATAATAACCAATACTAAACGCTTCAGCCGATATCGGCTCTGTATTCGTTACCTTCACGTTTATAGTTAAATCTTCCCCTTCCAAAAAAGCTTCACTCAGACCATGAATTAAAGTAATATTGGGTTTACTTCCATCCTGTATCAAAACCCGCTCGTCAAGCGCTCTCCAAAAATAAGTATTAGAATTCCCAAAAGCTTCTGAAACAACATTCGTATCGTCAACTCGATAAAATAAATAATAAGAACCGGGATCAACATCTCCAATAGACAAGGTATAATCAAATACATAAGTCTCATCAGGAGCAAGTCCAGGAGTAGGTACGGACAGTACGAGTTCATCATCACCATCTCCAACCCTAGTATCAATTGATAAATAAAAGTTAGTCACAGAACTTCCCGCAGAACCATTGCAGCTTGCATTATAGACACTTGCTGTTCCAGATATGGTGCTACCTTGTTGATTAATCGTATGTACGTTACCATAAGTCAGGTCGGGTGCTCCATCACCACAGTCTAATATCAATTGAAACGAACCAATATTATTAGCATTCGCATCAACTATAACATAGTACGTCCCTGGATCTAATTGATTGAGTGACACCTGAGTGGTAGACTGAGCAATACATGACTGGGGATCGCAAGCATCTAAAACAGCAACATAAATATCATCTGATGCAGCGATAGAAATATCAATATCCGTTGGCGCTGCTAATTCCAACTCGTATATGGATTCAGGGCCATTGAGCCCACTCACGCAATTGTAATTTGCTACTTGATTAAATCCTGAACTGAGTGTACCATTTATAATTGTTCCACATGAGATTGAAGGAACATTGTTACAAATAAACGGGTTGGTAGTATTGTCACAATTCAAGCTTAAAGTATAATCATCTATATCTCCAGAAAACCCATCTACTATGATGTAAAAAATTCCTGCTTCTAAATTAAGTAAAATAAG
Organism: uncultured Saprospiraceae bacterium; assembly: GCA_964645475.1. Classification (GTDB taxonomy): domain Bacteria; phylum Bacteroidota; class Bacteroidia; order Chitinophagales; family Saprospiraceae; genus JALZUU01. The sequence continues at coordinate 6,787 of CAZYAC010000025.1, forward strand.
CTCATTACTTGATGTTGTACTAGAACCGATGCAGTCATCGGGATCGCAAGCACTTACTAAAAAGAGGTCTAAGTCTTCTCCTCCATGTATCGTCAAATTTATTTCAACAGTAGTAGCTTCTGAAAGCTCAAACGTATACACTTGCTCTGGACCCGTTTCGTTGAAAGTAACGCAGTTGTAATTATCTATAAAATTTCCTCCAGCACCATTATTCGATTCGATTGATTGTCCACAGGAAATCAAAATGGGTTCATCGCAATTATCACCAACGGTACTTTCCTCCGCTGTATAATTGAGTTGCCAACCTAGTCCACCGTTTGGATTTCTGTCTGTCAAAAACTTGATATATAAATGAGGACTTTCAAAAATTTCTGATGTAGGTTCGTTGAATGAAGAAAAGGTAGTCAATTGACCTGAGTCATCTAAGCTTTCATAGACTTCCAGAAAGTCACCAGGTGCTAGATCAAACTGTGTAAAATCTAAAGTAATACTTGCCGCATTCAAAGGCTGAATTTGCCAAGTACAAGTCTGATAATTGTTGTAATTATAATCGACAGTAGGGTCGATACTACTGATACTACCATCACCGAAGCTACCAATAGATTCATTGTAGGCAAGTTCTAGGCAAGTCGCACCATTCGCTTCTTCTACAGCTGCTAGGGCATCTACTCGACCGTAGCCCACCTGATTGTTCCAAGAACCATTGGGTTGGTTGATATTGCTGGTATAAAAATAGTCGGTTCCTTCGTAGACTTTGGTTGCTGTTGCTTCAAGGATGTAACGTGCCTGTGTGCTACTGAGATTTGGATTGGCATCAAGAATGAGCGCCATGACACCAGCAGCTAAGGGACAGGCAGAAGAAGTACCGTTGAAGTAGTCGATATAATTATCTCCTGGGGAGGTCGTTGTCATTCTAACGCCTGGTGCCACTACATCGAGGCCTTGTCCATAGTTGCTTCCCCATTCCATTTCACCATCATAGGGAATGCCGTTGTTGATGGTATTGCTATTGGGTTCAAAAACGGTCAGTCCACAGGTTGCACAACCGCTCCCAGCCTGATCAAATGTGACCGCTGATTTTCGATGGCCATCCAAACTAACGGCGCCTACTGCAATGGCTTGTTCCAAATTAGCTGGGTAGCCCATTCCCGTACTGAGATTATCATTTCCAGAAGCAAAAAAGACGGGTGTTCCTTTTCCTTCTCTTCCTTCATTGACCAGTTCGTTGACAATATATTCTAGTGTATAGCTTTCAGGAACAATAATACTAAAGCCCCATGAATTCGTACACACATCTGCACCAAGCTCGATAGCCTTTTCAAATGCTGCGTAGGAAATCATATCGGTCAACAAGGTTGCCGTAAATATGTCGTTATCAGCCGATGATCCATCACTATAATTACAAGAAAGATTAAGGTCAGTCCCATCTGTATATTTGGTTCCTGCTCGGATCGAAATAATATTGGCTCCATGCGCTACTCCCTTTCCCCCAAAATCATTATCTCCAACGGCAGCGGCAATTCCGATACATCCGGTTCCGTGCGAGTTGTCGGAAGTGCCATTTCCTCCAAAAAAATTCTCACCATCATAATTTCCGTTGTCACCAAGTGTGTTATAAACAGCATCATAACCGGGTAGCATATTGGCAAGCAAGTCTTCATGCGTTAAGTCGACTCCATCATCAATGATGGCAATTTTGATTGGGTTACCGTTTGCTTTGCCACTAATTTTTTCATCATTGGGATGACTGGCCGCATCAATTTCCCAGGCTTCGAATGCCTTTACGTGTTGATTTGGCACGCCTTTAACTGTTGGAGAAATTCCTAAACAATTAGCAGCCATCGTGTAGTCAAAGTCGGCATCATAATCTAAGTACCATTGTTGATCCAGTAAAGGATCTGACTGTGGATAGGCGATGCGCCAGTAGTTGGGTTGAGCAATATGCACCGCAGGATGATCGCGAAGTATTTCTATAAAAGTAGCAATATTTTGTAGTTCTGTTTTTGGATATTTTAATAGTATGAGTCTTTCATCAGCGACGGAGCTTTTGGCAATTTCAATATTCAATTTTTCTAAACTATTTTTTAATGTACTTTCTGATGCTCCTTTTTTTAAAATTACCATAATTTCATCTCCATAAGAGAAAAAACCTCCTCGACCATCGTCAAAGTAAGGTGTCATCATTAGGTTGGGCAGTGCATTAACGGTTCGGATTTTTTGCCAAAATTCTTCGTCGGATAAAGGGCTTGCTAATACAACTTTTAGCATCTTGACCGCTGAAGGTTTGGTAATGGAAACCGAGTTGGGAAAAAGGTGCCGAACGCTTTTGGTCGCCTGTTCTTGTTCTTTGTAGAAATAATGGATAAAAAACTGATCGGTTTGGTAGGTGTAGTTTTTAGCGTCTAGTGTTATTGTATTTTCTGCAATACTAGTTTGATTGAAGCTGGTCCAATACAATAAACTTAATAGAATGCTGGACGCGAATAAAAGGGAGTATTTGTAATGCATGATCTAAAGATTTGGTCTTTTAGCTAAAAAAAAAGGTGAGGTGATTTTGGGGTATAAAACTATTTTTTACTTTTAGTAGTTAATCAACAATTACATTAACCGCTACCGACTTACTTAAGTAAACCTCATTCTTCACATTTACAAACTTTCCTAACAGATTCACGTTCTTCTTGTCCAAGATATGTATCTTGTCCTGTTCTCCAGTGATAGTAACCAGCTATTCCGTGAAAAGTATGACGCTTTATTCGCTTGTAAATTTTATAATCATAGTTGCCACTACCATTGCAGTATACTTCAAACACTTCTGACTTTTCATCGCCTGTGTGTTCATAATATCCTGTTGGTTTTAGTTTGTAGTCACAATTCTTATTAATTGAAGAGTTATTATCTGAAGAACTATCAACCGAATCAAGATCATAATAAGCCCAAATTTTTGCGATTCCTTTTTGCACTTTTGCCCAACTGGTCATTTCAACTTTTCCAACAAACTTTCCATTTTTGAACTCACCTATTCTTTCATTTTTGTCTGTAGCGAGCATCCCGTCAATCCAACCTCTATAGAATCTAAAAGTGCCATAACCATGAAATTTATTATCCTTAAATTGTCCTTCATAGTAAGAACCTCTGTCTACCATATAATAATTCATGCTACAATCAGAGGACTTTTTAAGTTTATATTGAAAATCCATATAAATAATTCTTCCTGTCCCATTTAATTCACTATTTGTCCATTCACCTTGTGCAAGCACTGCGGTATGTTTCTTTGGTTCTTTATTAGTCGGATCGTAAAAAATACCTTTTCCATTAACACAATCACCTGCGATACAAACTGGACTTTTGCTAGTAAGATCAACATATTCTACTCTTGTGTCGTCGAGTGTATAAAGTTCTTCATCTTTCAAAATTAAAGACACAGGTACCTTTTTTTTATATGTATATGTAAAATTGAGCGTGTCTCCCTTTGCAGTAACTGGAGTTATATCATGACCCAAATTTTCGTAAGTAAGGAATTTGTTGTATGATGAAATAACAAAACTATACTCCTCTTCCTTGATCGAGTCACCTGACCTTACAGCATATACCTCTTCTTCATTTTTAAAATAAAACATGATCCAATAATCGCCATGCCTAAACCTATAAAAAGATGGATAGCTTTTAATTTTAGAATGGATATTATGTTTCAAAAATAATGGCTGGTTAGCTTGTGCCTTATTCAGTTTACCTAGATTAGAAACTATTTTGTCATGCTCATTTCTCCCATTAGAGCACTTTGGTAATCGTTTGAGATTTTCTTTTAGTGCAGCAATATATTCTTGATTATTAAAATATTCCGCCATCTTAGGATCACTTTTCAAAGTCAAAATATTTTTTTTATATAAAACCTCTGAATGAAGTGCACACAAACCCTTTAATTCCTGACATTTTGCGTGCAAACTCTTTTCTACTCCCTTCAACCTGTCCAAATCCGAAAGTGTAAATTCTCTTCTTACAATACTTCTGATATGAGCCTTACTATTTGGGTATAAATGACTTTCTTGTTGAATAAAATCAAGTAATTTTTCCTTATCAAACTCAAAGTCAATAATTAAATCATAACAAGTTGCAGTTTTTTTAATTTGGTAGGAATCATAGAGATATTCCAACCCTTTTTTTATGTTCGATTTTCCTTTAGAAATAAAATAAAGTTTACAAAATTCACTTCCAATAACATATAAAGCTAGATCATTATTTTTATATTCCTCTGCTTTTTTAGTTAGTTTTGAATGGTAATCGGCTTCTCCTTTCTTAGTTTTTTTTCGAATTTCCTTCAAAATTTCATGTGCTTCATTAATTTCTCTGGATGAATAATCTTTTCTCATCACAGTTTTACTTATAGAAGATTCCTTCTTAAATTTCACAGATGTATATCCTTTTAGGATCCCTCCAAATTTAGGAACCTCCTTAAACTTTGAATCCATTATAACATAGCCATTAGCATACATCCAATCTTTCACTTCCTTAGGTTCTTGAACTTTACTAAATTTAACTTTATAGTATTTAGCACCATATCCTTGCTTTTTTACTTCTCTACTTAATTTACTCGCTTGAGCATTGACATAAAACACGGTCAAAACACAAACGATCAATGTTATTAATTTCTTTGGAAGATTATTTTTTTTCATTTGGAATTCAATTTAGAATGTAAAAGATAAACCCGTGAATGCCCCATAGACATAAGCTACTTGACGATTTTCCCAAGTCTCAGAAAATATTTCCGTTTCTATTCCTAGATTAACAGCAATTTTTCTGCTTAGATAAAACTTAGGACCTGCTCTTAATCCAAAAGAAGAACCGGTAATCGCTTCATCAAATTCTTTATTAGAATATCCAATAAATCCTATGGTTCCATAAATTGGAAATTGAAATCTTTTATTAGCATTTAAGTTAATACCAGCACCTGCCCTCAAACCAATCAAGGCAGTAACATTGTCGTCTGCGATCAAGCGATCTTTGATATATATATCAAATCTTGCTGTAAATTTATTTTTCACCCATTCAATGCCAACCTGTATATTATCAAAGTTAAATTGACCCTCTACATCGAATCTTTCTAGTTTAGAAATTGGTCCATATCCTACTGTTATTCCTTTGGTCCATCCTTTAAACCCTTCAAATTCTTGAGCAAAAGATATTGAAGTATAAAAAAAGATAATTAGAAGAATAGCAATGTATTTTGTTTTATTATTCATTTTTTATGGTGTAACTGATTATTAATATTTTTTAATCTTCTATCCTTATTGTACTAATTTGTCGTATTGGTTTTAGCTACTGAATCTACTCGGGCAAAACTTCAAACAACCAAACATAGTTCTGAGCCCAAACTGCATAAAAGCCAGGTCTAAAAGAAAATTCCGTAGTAGTTTTATAAGACCAAGATTCTGCGGGGTTTGTATTTACGCTAGGAATTCTGCTCTTTAGTATATAGACATCCTGATCAGTAATAGAGCCTCCACCTTCTTTTTTTACGACTCCTAGTTTTCCAGATTCTAGTTTTATCAGTTCGACAGGATGAAACTTACTGTTGTTAACTAGGTTTCCCGTATAAAGATAAATACGATCTCCGGCATTGACATCTGACGTGCCGACGATAGGAGGCATGACATGATGTCTAAAGTTACATATTGTTTATTTCGGTTGTTCATATTTTACAAGTGGACTTAAGAGGCCATTTTGCTTAAACGCAGAAACTACGTTGTCGAATCCTAATCTATCACATTCAGCTGGATAAGAATATTCATCAGATTTGTTTTGAAAAAGGAAGTGATCTGCAGATATATATTTACTAGTTACCAATGCAATTTGATGGAAACTCAAATTAGATTCTATTGTTAGTCCCGTGCTGAAAACCAACTTTTTCTCTTGACCATTTTTCATATAATACTGTCCATGTAAGGTAACTGAAACATATCCATTTTCAGGAGTGTAGGTCAACCAACTATCTTCTCTAGAATTATCATTGTAAACTATATAGCAATTATAAACTTCTTCGCCCGTGATTTGTTTATCAATACTTATTTCGACGTATACATCACCACGTTGACAATTTTTTCTAGGATAGCCTGAACCTAAAGAACCGTCAGCCCTATAAGAGTATACTTCCCAACAGGACTTTATTAGTTTATAATTTTCTCTATTTGATCTAAAACTGGGAGAAATGTCATATACATATCTGTAACTATTTGATACGCTTTCTAAGTTATCTTGAGGGTAACAATATTCTACCTCCTTGGTAGATAACAAGTCAATGCTAAATTCATTCGACAAAAGTTGACCAATTGAATTATATGGAACCATAACACAGAATGCAAATACAATCTTAATAAAGTAATTCATAATTTTATTTTTTAACATTTAGTAATAACTATATAATAATCGCATGTAACTTCTTCATATAGATAAGGGCTATCATAAAAGTAAGAGGAGTTCCATGATCTGAATTCTCCGTCCGAGCTTGGTGATTTTACTTGTTCATTCTCAACAGTTAGTTATTGAGATTAGCACCAATCGCAATTCGGTCTCCAGCTGCATTTATAGCAACGGACCTACCTGATTGATCACCTGCAGCCTCCCCATCTATATCACCTCCTACTTGCGTTTGTGCCATGAGTGAAAAAGAGAAAAGAAGGAAGAAAAAAGTAAATTTTTCTTTCATATGTCTTTGTTTTGTTATTAAAAAATCAACCGATTAATAGCGGTTTATTTCCTAAAACTACAAAGACATTTCGATAGAAAAAGCGTAACCTTTTCAGTGAACTGTATTTCCTTTTGAATGAATGGTTTTTCTTTTTAAGTAAAATCAGGTGAGTTGTAAATCTAGCTTTTCAATTAATTGTTGTTCTAAAAGCTGGATCAGTTTTATACCAATACTGGTGGTGGTATTTGAAGTAGATTGGAGGTCCTTTTGAATATAGCCTGGGCCGTTATCTTTGTAACGTAAAGCAATTTTCCCATCGGGAGATTGGGTCGTTTCCAAAATAATCTTGGGGCAGTCCACATCGGCGAAAGCGTGTTTGACGCTATTGGTAACTAACTCATTGACGACCAAGCCGACGCGCATGGCGTCTTCTGCATCGAAGTCGATATTGGCTAGGTGTTTTTCTACAGTCAAGGTCTTTCCGGGGATTTCAAAAATATTTTGGAGGTGGGTTAGAATTTCTTCTAGGTAATTTTTGAGGTTGATGGTGGTATTGCTTTCGTTTTGAAATAGGTTGTTGTGGACAATGGAAAGGGCTTTAAGTCGGCTTTCGCTTTCTTGTAGAATTTGTTTGGTTTCGGTGTTGTCGGTACGGCGGCCTTGCATTTCGAGGAGGCTGGTCATGAAGGCGAGGTTGTTTTTGACGCGGTGGTTGAGTTCGCGATTGAGGATTTGGATTTGGTCGCGTTGGGTGGAGAGGGTTTGGTTGAGTTGTTTTTGTTTTTTATTTCGACCAAAGAGTCGGTAGGTCAAAAAACTAATGATTGAAATTAACAAAATACTCCCAAAAAGAAACATGCGTTGAAGGGTGTTATTCTTTTCTAACAATGATTTTTGATTTTTCAAAAGTTCGTTTTCTCTTTCTTTTTCATTAGTATTGAATTGGACTTTAAAATCTTCTAATTCATCTGCTACAATGGTTTCTCGAATTTTTTCTTCATTTTCAATTACTCTATTTAAGTAATTAACCGATGTTGTATCTCTTTGGGAATTAAATTTTGATTTTAAATAACCAACTAGTAAACCATTCTCAAAATTCCCACCTGCACCTCTGTCTTGAGAATCCTTATTAAAAGCGTCAAAGGCGTTCTTATAGTGTTGGCTAGCTGCTAAATAATCTTTCATTTGATATTTAATTAAGGCCATTTTCTGACTAATAACATGCTCATCCAATTCATACTTATTTTCTTTTCCATAATCAACTAGGTGAAGCAAGAGATCTTCCGCTTCTGAGACTTGATTGGACTCTATCAGCTCGTTGAGTTTAAGTTTATGCGCAGATTGATACTGATTAGGATAATTTTTTAACTCTTCGGAAGCAATAAGTTGATCCATATAAAACTTTGAGGAATCCTTGTTAATGGTTGAATAACTGAGTGCAATTGAATACATTGAATTATTCCATAATCTAGATTGAAAAGCACTTAATCGCAGTGCTTTTTTCCCATATTCAACGGCAGTTTCAAAATCATTCAATTTGAAATAAGCCGAATGCAGTGCTTTGAAATAAAAGAAACCAGATTTTTTCATTGCAGCTTCAGATCCGTATAAAATTGGCTCACCTGACCGAAGTGTATCCAAGGCTGTTCTTATTTCCCCTTGAACACTATGATAGATTGCTGCATTTGAATAGGCCATAACCAAAAGAGCAGTATCTTTTGTAGCTCGAAGCTTTGCTATTGCTTCCGTACTTGCGGATAAACAAGGTGCATCTTGTCTTAGTCGAAAATAGAACCATGCTAAAAAATAATTCATCTTTCCATGAAAATTTTCATCTGCTGCGAAATATTCAGTACGCATCATTTTTTTTACGAAAGAGACACCCTGCTCATACTTCTTAACACCATTTAACTTTCTACATACTTCAAAACATGCTGATCGATACAGTGAATCACTTCCGGTATAGTTCAATAATTGGTCTACAATTATTTCCAAACTATCAGATCGATGATCCATCGTAATAACTTTCTTAAAAAAAGTGCTATCCATTGTCTGAGCATCACTTTTTGAAATAAGTACCGTTAGACAAATAATTACTGAGGTGAAAAATCTTAGCATTAGATAACTTCTATTATTCATTTAGTCTGTTTTAATTCGTGGCAACAATTCCTGCAAAACACCTTTATACTGATTACTAACTGGCACATTATGCACCTCCTTACCTTGGATGACAAACAAGCCAAGGTCATCAAAAGCTTTTACTTTATGGATGTTGATGGCATAGCTTCGGTGGCAACGAACGATGTCCTCGCTTTTTAGCTGTTGCAAAAAACTTTTCATACCAGCAGAAATGGTATATTCTTGATCTGAGGTATGAACTTTAGTATAAGATCCCGCCGCCATGACCAAAGAAATATCATGGGCATAAATCTTTTCGTAGCGATCTTTGACCTTGACAAAAAAGTAACCTTTACGCGTGACGAAAGGACATTGTTGGGGTAAGTCTACCTCTGACTCCAACTGTTTTTTACGAAAATTAGTTAAGGCAAAATCGATGGCAATATCAATCTGGGTTTTACTGGCGGGCTTCATTAGGTAGGCAGCCGGATTGGTGGATTTGGCTTTTTCTCTAAATTCATGATCCGAAAAAGACGTCAGATAAATGATAGGAATTTCAGCTCCAGCATTGAGTTCTTGCATGATCTCAATACCGTTTTTAGCACTACCTTTTAAATAAATATCGGTGATACAAATATCGGGGCGTTGCTCGCGATACATAGCTATGGCCGCAGTGGCATTAGAAGAAATACCATTTACTTGGTACCCTAATTCTAATAAATTTTCCTTGAGGTTTTCCGCTATGATTAAATCGTCTTCTATAATCAAGACTTGAATTGACATGGGGTTTCTGTTATTTTCTTACCCAAAGATAACAAATCAATCATTTTCAAAAAATTTATTTATTGTTATAAATCTAATTATACTTTGAGTGCCGTTATTTTCCTTTTGAATAACCCATATTTCCTTTTAAATGATTTTTTTATCCTTCATACTCATGGATAATACCACTAAAAAAGTCCTCTATTTTTGGCAAAGGGCTAATTAAATTGGAGCTAAATGATTTCATTTGGTCGGTTAATCTAAAAGAAGACAGATCACTTTGTTGATAGCGAAACGATCTAACAATAAAAAGAATAACCAAATAATTTCACTTTGCTCCAATAAATTTTATAGTAAAAATTATTTTTCTTCGACTTCCTCCTCCTTTACTTCTATACCCATTTCAGTAGTTAAACTAGTATACATGATATCCACAATTCGCTCTCCGTTGATAAATCCGGAACCCCATGCTTCGTCGTAATCGGCGTTGAGTTTAGCAGCTTTGATTGCTTCGAGTGACTTACCGTCTTTAATAGCACCTTTGACCCGATCTCGAACGGTCAGTACTACTTCACGATATTTTAGTAAATCTTTTTTACTAGCAAGATCTCCATGTCCAGGAATAATTTTGGTGTCATTATCAACAACCATAATAGCGGTATTGATCGCATTTAGAAGACCGTCGACCGAGCCTCCAGAGGATAAATCAATGTAAGGATACCGTCCATTAAAAAATGTATCTCCCATATGCAGTACATTGCTGTTGGCAAAATAAACCATTGCATCTCCATCCGTATGGGCATTATCTACATGAAATACCATCACCGCTTCACCGTTAAAACGGAGCGTCATCTTATCCGTGAAGGTTATTTCTGGACGGGCTTTTTCTGGGGCAGCAGGTACTGTTCGGCTAAACGCTTTTATCAGATTGTCTTTGCTCATTCGTTCGTAAACATTGTCGTGCGCAACCAGCAAGATTTCATCAGAATTAATGTTCTCATTGCCACCTGTATGATCTCCGTGCCAGTGTGTATTGACCAAATAATGAATCGGTTGATCACTCAATTTTTTAATGGCGGCTTTGATTTTATCACTCAACGGAGCAAATTGTGAGTCGATCATCAGTACCCCCTTTTCTCCGATACAAATACCAATATTTCCACCACTTCCTTTAAGTAGATAGATGTTTTCGGTAATCTTCTCAGGAATAATTTCTACTTTAGAGAAATCTCTTTGGGCGAAAGCCTCCATGGTAAAAAGACAGCAAATAAGGAGGATCATCGACTTGAAAGGTAGAAAGACGTTCATATTTTAAAATTTTGGTGAAAAGAATTGCGTTCTAATGGTAGAATTACCTCTTAAAAAGGTGGAAAAACGCATTTTGTTGATAAATATGAAATAATATTTACTTTAATTGCAGTACAAAAGACGATTTCACCGTAAACCTTGAAGTTGTTTAATAATTCCAAAAGCAGCCGAGAATTAGAGAAATTTATTTAAATCGAGCCTCTTTTCTGAAAGCATAGCCGCGCTATGGTTGAAGAAAAAGGCGATGAGTTCGATAAATTTATCAATTCGTAGTCAATTTGGGAGTTTTTAAATAACTTCTGTGTTAAGTTTCTCTTAATCAGGAAGATAAAAGCAACTACGGTTTGAAATTTGGGGTAGATAAGGTTGTTTGCTAAATATTTCCAAATTTGACCTATAGATAAGAGAAAATCACTTTTTGTAGGCAAAAAAATTGAACATGACCCGTTTACTTATCATAATTATTATCTGGAGTTGTATTTCTGTCACCGGAAATGCCTCTGACATCATTATGAGCAATAAAGCGGGTACGACCCTCAATCCAGTACAATTATTCAAAGATAGTACTTACGAATATCCCACTGGCAAATCTTTTCTAGCAGGTCATCTCTTTGAGGTGATTGGAGAAACTAAAAAAGAATACGAAGATGATTCCCAAAATCAAAAATTTAAGTGGTATCACGTAAAAACACCTGCTGGAGAAACAGGATGGATTTATGGAGACGGACTAGCCGTGATCGTTAAAGAACAAACTGTTGCCACAAATCTAAAGCATTTTCACAAACAAAAATTCAGTTTTGATAATGGTTTTGAAAATGCCACCGTTTGGGTAGCAGCCATCAACGGTCGGGATAATTTTCATAAACAAGATTATCTCAACCCACCCTACTCAGAAAAATACCTCGTCATTACCAATCATGATAATCGATCAGTACATATCAACATCGGAGGTCTTAATGCCCGTGGAAGTTATGAGCTCGCCGATGCTACCTTAACGGATGCTACTGGAGATGGCGTTTCTGACTTTGTTTTACAGATCAATAGTAAAATGGTTGGAAAGTCTATAGAAAATCGCAAGTTGGTTATCCATTCTTTTCAAGCAGGTAATCTGAAAAAAATATTCGAAGAATCTCTGAATTTAAATTACAGCGATGACCTTCCTTCTCCTTCTTTATATAAGCACGTGGAGATTAGCGATAAAATTATTCGAGTCGCTTATCCCGATTATATCAATTGTAAAAACTATCAGCAACCATACAATTGCCAAGCCATTAACAACGAGATGGAACGTTGCTTAGAATATGTTACCTACACCTTCCAGTGGAACGAAGGGCTGGATTTGTACCAACCAATTTATGAACCAAGCCGAACTCCAATTTTAGCAAAAATTAAATACGTAGGTATTACTTTATTAGAAAAGCCAGATCTTTCCGCTCGACGATACAAAAAACTGGACCCACATGCTAATCTAGTCGTCATTAAACATCACGAAAGAAAAGCCAGTACCGGCCTGCAAAAACATATGCTTACTTATTTTCTGGTACAGGCTCCGACGGGTGAGCAAGGATATATTTTAGCGGATAAGGTAAATTTTCAAGAAACGGAACACGCAGCCTTACTCGAAAGTTATTATTCAAATCCACCAACGAACAAAACGAACTGGACTTCTAACCAGTCCTTTATTACCATTCGTTCGCTCCGCGACACTTCGGTCAGCCATAAATAGACTAGTAGAAAGGATATTCTCTATAATTCCTGTCTTCAAGTGCTTTAGTTTTTTTATTTTTACCGACCAAATAGCAAGTTGAACACCTTCATTACGCTATATACAATCTTTTATCATTACGCTAGTTATGGATTTAAAATCCCAAGTTGACCTCAAAAAATTACCCAAACACATCGCTGTGATTATGGATGGCAATGGGCGTTGGGCCAAAGAGCATGGGAAGCCGCGCGTATTTGGCCACCGCAATGGGGTGACAGCGGTACGAGAAACAACCGAAGCGGCAGCAGAGTTGGGGGTTGAATTCCTGACCCTCTACGCCTTTTCCACCGAAAACTGGAATCGCCCTCGACTAGAAGTAAATGCCCTCATGTCTTTATTGGTAGAAACCCTACGCAACGAAATAAATACGTTGAACGAAAATGATATTAGATTACAAGCGATCGGGGATTTGGAAAAATTACCACCTAAAACCCACAAAGCACTGCTAGAGGGTATCCGGAACACCCAACACAATCAACGAATGACCTTGGTGCTGGCGCTAAATTATAGCGCAAAATGGGAGATTTTGGAAGCTACTCGTAAAATCAGTGCCTTGGTGAAATCTGAACAAATAAACCCTGAACATATTAACGAAGAACTTTTTTCCGCTTCATTGAGTACGCATGGGATTCCTGATCCGGAATTATTAATTCGGACCAGCGGAGAAACCAGGCTGAGTAACTTCTTACTTTGGCAAATTGCTTACTCCGAACTCTATTTTACCGATATTTTTTGGCCAGAATTCAATAAAGACGCATTTTACAGTGCTATTATTAACTATCAAAACCGAGAACGCCGCTTTGGAAAAACCAGCGAACAACTCGGATAAAGGCCTAAGTGAATTGACCTAATTGTTAAAACCTGCCTGTTTACCCAACGCTTTTATAAATAATCCTGTCTTTCAAAGTACGTATTACAGTTTTTAACGTAATTCTTTTACAACAGCATTCTAAAAAGATCGTTACTTTTGTATCGCTTATGAGAAAAATGATGAGCACTATTGATAAATACCTCATCTTCAGAAATTTAGTAGTTTAATATGAAATATAAATACGCCTTCCCCTTTTTACTCTTAATTGTTCTTTTCCCCCTTTTTACGACTGCACAGTCTGATAGTCTGAATATTTTCGATTATTCTAATCCTGCGCAATTTGAAATTGGTGGAATCAAAGTAACAGGTGCCGAATTTAGCGACGAGAATTCGTTAATTGCCATCACCGGCCTCAAAGTAGGAGACGAAATCCGAGTACCTGGCACAGAAGTGCCTCAAGCCATCAAAGCGCTTTGGAAACTTCGTCTATTCACCGATGTACAGATTTATAAGGAAAAATCAGTCGGAGATATTATATTTTTAGAAATTGCTGTTCAAGAAAGACCCAGATATATCCGTCACTCTTTTAAAGGCGTTAAAAAATCTCGTCATGATGATTTAAACGGAATTATCAATCGTCATTTGCTAAAAGGTAATATCGTTACATCCAATGCCATCGTAAACGCTAAAAATGGTATTCGTGATTTTTTTGTTGAAAAGGGTAATCTAGATGCAGTGGTTACAGTAACCGAAAGCCCAGATGATAAAAATGTCAATGCTGTAAAACTTCTGTTTACTGTTGATAAAAAACCTAGAGTCAAAATTCAAGATATTACTTTCACAGGCAATACGAACATCAAAGACCGCAAGCTGCGAAAAATGATGAAAGGTACCCGCCGTAAGCGACGTCTTTTTTCTGGTTCCAAATTAATTAATGAGGATTACAAAGACGATAAAAAGGCCATCGTTAGTTATTATAATAATATTGGATTTAGAGATGCCCGAATTCTTGGGGATAGTATTTGGCGAAACGACAAAGGTCGGTTAATGATTAATATCGATGTCTTGGAAGGCAATCAATATTATTTCCGTAATATCGCCTGGAAAGGAAATTCTATCTATAAAACTGACCAACTGCGTAGTGTACTGGGTATCGAAAAAGGAGATGTCTACAGTCAAGAATTACTCGACACTCGCTTATCTTTTAGTCAAGATGGTCGAGATATCAGTACCTTATATCTAGATAACGGATATTTATTTTTCCGAGTAGATCCTGTAGAAACTGCTATCGTGGGTGACTCAATTGATTTAGAAATTAGAATCTACGAAGGACCACAAGCAACCATCGACCGGGTGGTCATTAATGGAAATGATCGTACCCACGAACACGTTATTCGTCGCGCCGTTCGTACGCGTCCAGGGGCAAAATTTAGTCGGTCAGATATCATTCGTTCTCAACGAGAAATTATCAATCTGGGATACTTCAATCCTGAAACAATGGATATCCAAACGCCTGTTAATCCAGAAAGAGGAACCGTAGATATTATTTATAACGTAGAAGAAAAACCTTCTGACCAACTAGAGCTTTCCGCCGGATGGGCAGGGCAGGGTCGTGGTGTTATTGGAACTTTAGGCGTTTCCTTTAATAATTTTTCCATCAGAAATATTTTCAATAAAGAAGCTTGGAATCCGCTTCCGCAGGGAGATGGGCAGCGTTTATCACTACGAGCACAGACCAGTGGTAGTCTTTTCCAATCTTATAATATTTCTTTTACTGAACCTTGGCTTGGTGGTAAAAAACCAACCTCTTTTACTGTTTCTGGTTTCTTTAACCGCCTTACAAATGGAGGAGATCCTCGTAGTCAATTTTTCCAGCGATTTAATATCATAGGAGGTTCCATTGGATTAGGTACTCGTCTAAAATGGCCAGATGATAACTTTGTTTTATCTGGAACCCTCAACCTACAAAGACTTTCTTTGGATAACTATACGCGTGGTGGCTTTCAGCTAAGTGATGGTTCAAGATTAATTGATGGTAATTATAACAATTTTAGTCTTAATATTACACTGGCCCGTAACACCATTAACAATCCAATTTATCCGATTGAAGGTTCTAGAATTTCTTTGTCTTTCCAACCAACTATTCCTTATTCTCTTTTCAATAATCGAGATTATGCTAGTTTACCAGTGGAAGAAAGATTTAATTTTTTAGAATACCACAAATGGAGATTTAATGCAGAATGGTTTGCCCCCCTCGTAAACGATAAATTAGTTTTACGAGTTGCTGCTAAGATTGGTATTATCGGTGCTTATAATAGTGATATCGGCTTATCACCCTTTGAGCAATTCCAACTTGGAGGGGATGGATTATCTCAGCAAACAGGTAGTTTCCAAACAGGCGTAGATTTAATCTCGCTACGTGGTTATGAAGTACGTGAGCTAGACGCCAACGTAGGTAAATTTAACGAAACTACGGCTGCTCCTATTTTTGATAAATTTACCGTAGAATTAAGATATCCGTTATCGCTAAATCCAAATGCTACCATCTTCTTCTTGGCTTTCGCCGAAGGAGGAAACTCTTGGAAATCGTTCCGTGACTTTAATCCTTTTGATACCAAACGTTCGGTTGGAGCAGGACTACGAGTATTCTTACCCATGTTCGGTACGCTTGGATTTGATTATGGCCTTGGATTCGATAAGACATTGCAACAGCAAGGTGGAGGACAAGGTTCGGTCTTTGAACGATTTGGAGCTTTTAATATCATCCTTGGCTTTGAGCCGGAATAGGTTTGATCTGCGGATTTTTTGACGTGTAAAACGTAAAAGGTTGATTAGTGCTTAAGTACTAATCAACCTTTTACGTTAATAAACTTGGCTAATTTAAACTACATTGATTTCAGTCGCTTCTTAATGGCGAATAGTTCATCTCGATACTGCGCGGCAGCCATAAAGTCCAACTCTTTTGCAGCAGCCTTCATCTTTGCTTCCGTCACTTCTTTCATCTTTTCAAGTTGGTCTCGGTTCATATATTCTACCACAGGATCCGCAGCCAAACTCGGTTCATCCGGTTCTACATAGGCTTTTTTTCCACGAATATCGAGGATGGATTTCGAGTTAATAATTTCTTCTCGAGATTTGGTTACCGTTTTTGGAGTAATGCTGTGTTTTTCGTTATAGGCCATTTGGATGACCCGTCGACGCTTGGTTTCATCGATGGTCAATTCCATAGATTTAGTCATCTTATCTGCATAAAAAATAACGAGTCCATTAGCGTTACGGGCGGCTCGTCCCGCGGTTTGGGTTAGCGAGCGCACATTACGCAAGAACCCTTCTTTGTCAGCATCTAAAATTGCCACCAACGATACTTCCGGTAAATCTAATCCTTCCCTCAATAAGTTAACGCCGATCAATACATCAAAAGTCCCCAGTCGTAGATCTCGTAAAATTTCTACTCGCTCCATCGTATCTACTTCAGAGTGAATGTAGCGACATTTGACATTCAGGCTAAGTAAGTATTTAGATAGTTCTTCCGACATTCTTTTGGTTAAGGTTGTTACTAAGATCCGTTCGTCGCGTTTGATTCGCTCGTCGATCTCTTCTAGTAAATCGTCAATTTGATTTAGACTTGGGCGCACTTCAATCGGTGGATCAAGCAGGCCGGTCGGGCGAATTAATTGCTCTACAATTTCTCCTTGTGTTTGTTCCATCTCATAATCACCCGGTGTTGCGCTCACAAAGATCACCTGATTAATCATTCCTTCAAATTCGTCAAAATTTAGCGGGCGATTATCAAGCGCTGAAGGCAAACGAAATCCATGTTCTACTAGATTGAGTTTACGAGCTCGGTCTCCTCCCCACATCCCACGCACCTGCGGTATGGTCACATGGCTTTCATCAACTACCATCAGGTAGTCATCCGGAAAATAATCCAACAGACAGAATGGACGAGTACCCGGTGCACGACCATCAAAATAACGAGAATAGTTTTCTACTCCATTACAATATCCCAGTTCCTTCATCATTTCCATATCAAAAGCCGTTCGTTCCTTGATTCGCTTGGCTTCTAGAATACGACGCTCTCTTTCAAAATATTTTTCTTGGCCATAGAGTTCATCTTCAATTTGACGGATGATTTCATGCATTCGATCTCTGGGTGCCACGTATAAATTAGCAGGAAAGATGGCTGCGGTATGCATCGATTCAATTCGTTTTCCAGAGGAAGTTTCAATTCGGTCAATCTCTTCTATTTCATCCCCAAAAAAGGTAATTCGATAGCCATAGTCCACGTAAGGTAAGTTGATATCTACGGTGTCCCCACGTACGCGAAAAGTGGCTCGTCGGAACTCAGTTTCAGTACGAGCGTATAAACTTTCTACCAGACGGTACAAGAAAGTATTTCGGGTGATCGTCATTCCCTTTCCAATTCTGATAATACCTTCTTTATAATCATCGGGGTTTCCCATACCATAAATACAAGATACAGACGCAACAATGATCACATCACGGCGACCAGAAAGAAGCGAAGAAGTCGCCCGTAGACGCAATTTATCCACCTCTTCATTAATCTGTAAATCTTTTTCAATAAAGGTATCAGAAGAAGAAATGTAGGCTTCAGGTTGATAATAATCGTAGTAAGAGACGAAATATTCTACCGCATTGTTTGGAAAAAAATCGCACAACTCACCATATAATTGAGCCGTCAGGGTTTTATTATGCGTCAACACTAGGGTTGGTTTATTGAGCTGCGCAATGACATTGGCCATTGTGAAGGTCTTTCCCGAACCAGTTACACCCAACAATACTTGTGCGGCTTCATTGGTCTCAACACCATTTATCAATTTTTTAATAGCCGTCGGTTGATCACCCGTCGGTTGAAAAGGAGATACTAAGTTAAACATCTGTTTATATTTGTGCGGAACATTTCTCAGTCAGTCTG
>CAZYAC010000026.1:0-2515 GCA_964645475.1 uncultured Saprospiraceae bacterium
CTGTTTAAACGGTAAGATTTTATACAGTAATTTGTTAAATTGTTTAAAATATATAACTGCTCTTTTCTGTGTATGGATTGCCTACTCTTTTCAAACTCAACTCTGATTTCTTGAAAGCGATTCGCTTTATCTTCAAGTTGATGCAATTTTATGATGAGTGGGTACAATTTGAAAAGCGGATTTTCCTTATACAGTTTTTCAACTTCGATTAATTCGTAAATATTATTTAACAGGTTCATTTTAGGGAGGCTATCGTTTATTATTCCTTTTCGAGCCACCCATTCACAAGTATACCTAAGCTTAAAAAGAATAAAGCTTAAATCAAGATATTCCACAGCCTTTTCAAGGTTTTCAAGATTTTCACTTACATGATCAGAATATGGATGAAAAAATAATGAATGATTAACCTCATGAAGTGTGAAATAATCAAATAGCGAGTTTGCAGGTTCCGCTTCCAAGTCTTTCATTAATTGATTTGCGTTTATCTCAAAAATTGGAAAAGATTTTCTATTGCTAAGTGCTTGAGTTATTATTCTTTTTCTTGTTTTTGGATTCTTAATTTCTTCTTGAATCAAAAAAGATTCAATCTTTATTGTGAGCTTCCACATTATTGTTTGAAGCAAGGGTTTGTTTATTTCCTTTTTTGGAAAAAGATAGTCGAAAACTTTGTGCTTAGAAAGCTGTGCGGATTTATTATCCTTTCCCAGTTCCTTTTTTAAATACAAAAAAAGCCTAACAACATCATCGTTTTTTGAGAAAAATTCCTTTTTAAGGAATTGTTCGAGTCGTTTGTATTCATCTTTTTCCAAAGCTTTTAACAAGCTTATTAATTTGCTTTTCTGCATTTCTGAGGGGATTTATTGTATTAAATTAGGGTTATTTTTTTGCAGTTTGTTCAGCAAATTCTCTTGAGAAATGAATAAATTAAGGAGGTGAAAATTAAATCATCGGTCATATCTTTTTGTCATTTGTATCAGATAGTCATTCTGTGAAATTAATAAAAATGCATAAAAAAGAAAATTCCACGAATACAAAATGATCAGACGTCAAGGAAATAAAGTATGGCCAACTAAAAATGACAATTCACATAAAAAAGCGGAAACAACCAAGGTCATTTCCACTTCTCTAAATTATTCTATTTAAAAAATTTTAATCGTCTTTACTCGCAAAGATAGACTTGTCTTCCGCTCTAAAAACATACGCTCCACCCTTGCGATCAGATTGGTAGGCACCGATAAAAATATCTTCTCCAGACATCGCTACACTGCTACCAAATAAGTCTCGAGGAGAACCATCCATTGCGTTCATTTTATTAGCCAATCCCCAATTATTTTCACCTTCTTTGTCTTTTCTAAAAAGGTAAGTTGCGCCCATCCCCATTTCGTGGCCCTCACTACCAACCAATAAATATTCTCCACTCATTGCGATGGTTTTACCAAATCGATCGTCCGTATCAGCATCCATTGGCTGAATCTTTTTTACTTCCCCCCAGTTATTTTCTCCACCGAGATTTCTTTCAAAAACATAGACGGCCCCCATAAATCCTTCTGCGCCATTTGCTCCTACCGACAAATAATCACCGGAGACTGCGAGGCTGCTACCGAAACGGTCTTTCGCCTTTCCATCTGAAGAGAATATTTTTAAAGTTTGATTCCATCCTTCTGCTTGTTTTTCATAGATAATGATAGAACCCGCTTTATTATCACGATTGGCACCAACGATCAAGGTATTTTCAGTTAGCACAACACTACTTCCGAACCGATCATTCGCCGCTCCTTCGTTATCGTGGATTTTACTTTCAAATTTCCATTCATCATTTTTCAACTGATAAGTATAAACTGCACCTGCCGATCTTCCTTTATCATCTTCACCATAAGCGCCAACAGCCATTCGTCCATTATTTACGGTAATACTAGTTCCAAAATAATCTCCAAAAGATTTATCAGGAGCCATGATTTTTTGTACTTCACCCCAAGCATCTGCACCACCAGTATTTCGATTAAAAACATATACTGCTCCAGCAAAATCATCATTACCTTGTGCGGTTACAAAAGCATAATCACCTTCGATAGCCACCTTACCACCAAAATTATTAAAGGCTTCGCCATCAGAAGCAAGCAACCTTTCTTTTAGCATCCAGTGGTCCGTTTTTTGATCAGCACGAAAGTAAACGTACGCGGCTCCAGCTTCTGGTCCTCGCTCGTCATCTGTCCATGCACCGATGATGCTATAATTTCCGGAAACGGCCACCGATTTACCAAAATTATCTTGATAATTGGTTCGCTCCGTCATTATCTTAGTCCCTTCTTCTGCTTCCTGTGCAGAGAGAACGGTAGAACTGGTCAACGAAAAAATACTTAAAAATAAGGTAAGGGAAAGCGGTTTAACGCAAAGTAAAGATCTCAGCATTCTAATGGTTATTTTTATGGTTATAAAAAGCAGAGGATAAAACAGGAGGGGAATAAACGGAAGGGAATTTGGTACTCTGTCAAAAACAACTTTTATGCCACTTTTA
>CAZYAC010000026.1:2615-24338 GCA_964645475.1 uncultured Saprospiraceae bacterium
AATAAACGGAAGGGAATTTGGTACTCTGTCAAAAACAACTTTTATGCCACTTTTAAAAAGAGCGGACCCACCTTAAGTGAATCCGCTTCTAAAATACTCCTCGATTTAAAACCTAATATTCTTAGTATGTTTAAAAGGTAACGGACGTACTCTTCTGCGTCGTTCCTCCTTTTGTTTTCAATTTCAATAGGGCTGTATGTGTACCTCGGTTGATCGTATGAATTACTTCTAAGCGACCACTGCTGGCATTAAAATTAAAATCATTGATTCGAGTACCATTTACGGTGAGCGTAATTTCAGATTTAGACTTTACGTTCTTCAGTAATCCTACAATCCGTGTTTTAGCTGTATTTGGATTAAAAGGATCAGTAGAAGGTTGACTCATCGTGAACCCATCAATAGCCGGCTTTGCTAATTTTATGGTACCAATATTACCAGGCTTTCCAGTTACCTTACCAGGCTTATCTGATTCCTTCCTAATCGATACTTGGTCGCTAGCTGTTCCGGAATCGTTGCGAGCTGCGGCAATCAATTTGTTGGTTCCTTCTTTCAATCTAACCGTAGCCTTAATGATTTTACGTCGTCGATCAAATTTAAATGATACTGATTTACCATTTACCTTTAAATCCATCTTATCCTTTTCGATTACGTTTTCTATCTTAACCGTCACTTGATAACTCGTTTTCTTCGTCGTTATATTTTTAGACGGCACGGTGAAATTCACTTTAGGCTTGGCAATTTTGATCGCAGGCATCTCGTAAGTAACGGTTACGGATGCTTCATCTCTACCACCTTCGTTCCTAGCTTTAAGGACGATCTGATTTTTGCCTTTAGCTAAGGATAGATCTGCAGATACGCGTCCGTTTGAGTAACCAAAACTGTATACTCTTTTTCTGTTCAAGAATAACTCTACCTGGTCTTTACGATCTACGTTAGACACGGTACCTGTAAATGCTATTTTAGCCTTGTCTACTTTGGTTCGGTTCCTTGGCTTAGTAATCTTCACCCGTGGAGGTGTAACGATTACGTAATATTCAACATCTACTCGGTCTCGATCATTTCCATCTTGATTACGAACAGCGATTTCAATACGGTTGTCTCCTTTTTCTAGAGAAACAAAACTTCTTATTTTTCCTGTTCGACTATCAAAATCAAAATCATACTTTTTCCGTCCGTTGACGATAAAATCAATACTAGACTTACTACTGACGTTATCGGTGTTAGCTTTCACTTCAATTCGATCTTTATCCGTACGACTGCTACTCTTTCTAGGTGTTGTAATATCTACCTTAGGCATTTCTATTTGCTGCTCCACTTCATAATAGATGATCGTACGATCTGAACCAGTTCCGGCAGCATTTGAAGCAACTATTTCTATTTCGTTGCGACCTTCTCGTAGGTTTGCATTTCCTGTAAAACGATCTCCTCGGTAATCAAACCCGCTGATGCTTCTTCCGTTTACTTTAAAAAGAATATTACAGTTGTTGTCAAGAGGTCCTACAGTTGCTTCAATTCTTTCACGGCTATTCTTAGTGGTATAAGGATCACGGTAAGGCTTGGTTATATTAACCAAAGGTTTTACTAATTTCACCATTTCTTCTAATCTAATATTGGCCTGATCAGAACGTGTTCCACGCTGATTACGTGCTTCAATTTTGATACGGTTGTTTCCTTCGTTTAGATAAATATCTGATTCAAAACGAGTACCTCGCAATGAGAAATTGTCTTGTCTTCGACCATTTACTGTGAAGTAAACATCATCTTTGTAATCAACGTTTTCTATGGTTGCTTTAACTCGATAGCGATCATCTTCGACCGTTTCACTATTACGATAAGGTCTAGTAATTTTCACAACTGGATATGGAGTACGCGGTGTCTCCACTACAGGAGAATCGTCGATTACCGGGTCGTTAATCTCAGGTGCTTCTACTCTAGGCTTGTTTTCAATTACAGGATCCTCGTTTTTAAATCGGTCTACATAAATGATAGTAACTGTTTCACTATCACTACCTGCTGCATTATAGGCACTAACCGTAACCTTATTCCTTCCTTCTATCAATTCAAATTCACTTTTTAAAATATTATTACTATAATCAAATGGTGTTGATTTACCATTTACGGTAAGGTCAATATCCATCGCATTATTTACATGTTTAACCGAAGCACGGATAAAAGCAGAAGACTGATAAATGGTCGTGGTTGATCTCTGCGGATTGATGATGTCTACGTCAGGACCTTTTTGCTTATCCTTTTTAGGATCAATAATCCAACGTAAGTTCAAATTGGTATAGTGGTGCCAGTCGTTATCTGTAGAAAGATTGTTCTGGTGATCATATCTAACACCATCAAAATCATCTGTACGCGTAAAAGTAACTTTATGACCTAGACCAAGAGAAAAACGTGGCGTCAGTTGATATCCTAGTTCAATACCTGCTCCAGGCATAAATCCTATTCCACCAAAATCATCACCCAGTGCGTCTGTTTCTTCGTAACCATCCAAGACTTCATCTAATTGTCGACGGATAACTGAACGGGAAGCCGTCGTATCAATTCCTAAATAACCTGCAGAATACAGGTTGCCATCACTATCTGCTTGATCCGTTCTGGCCCAATATCCACCAATTCCAACCCCTCCAAAAAGTGAAAGGTTAATATTTGTTCTTTCTCTGAGTTTATTGAAATGTAATACACCTTCTAGTCCAATTTCTCCAAAATGGGTGCGGTTGTTCTGGAAAACGAATCCCGCTTCATTATTAGCTTTGGTGTAATCCAAACCTTCGGTACCATTTAATACAGGGTTACGGGTGATGCCGTAAGATCGCTCGTGATCCAAACCGTAGCTTTCTGCATAAAGTAGGCGACCCCGTAAGTCAAAAGCGAAAGTGCTACCGGGACGGTAATACAGGTTTTTTGCCAAGGTCAAACCAGCTCCCCAACCATCAGTTGTAAAGGGAACATCAGAAGTTTGGTAAGCCAATCCTCCATTTAAACCAAAGGTCCAGTACCCAGGTGTTCGTTCTTGTGTTGAGGTTGAGTAAGTAGATTTTTGAGCACTTAGAGTAGTAATGCTAAAAAGGAGCATTAAAAGCGCCATGTGTAAAAATTTCATTCCATTTTTCATAGCTAAAGGTTTTAGTGATTAAATATTTTTTTTTGTTATTGGTTAGACTAGATAATTTCAAAAAGATTAATGGTAGAAACGGCATAAAAGGTGAATAAAACCTATTTTTTAAGAATAAAACCGGTTCATAAATTCTGTAAGGTTACCATAAAATTATTACAACTCACTGATTTTCAACCACCTGTGCTTTCCATCCTTTTTTCAACACCCATTTTTCCAAAATAGTGACTTTAACTAAAACACTATCTACCAGCTTAATTTTTAACGAACCATTAACGCCTTTTGAGAAATATTAAAAGTCATTTTGCAGAAATTCTATCATTTATATTAAAAAATATTATTACTTATAATTACCAATTATCAATAAAACCAATAAAGAAATAGGTTTTAACAATTATCTTTCATAATGGTGGTAAATTTCTCCTAAAACCCATATATTTGTTATCAGTATTTAAGGGATTGTGAAAGTTTTTTTTATTCACTACTGTTTCATCCTTACTTTCACGATTATCCCCCAACCATGTAATCCCGACCGAATCTTTTTTACGCCTTAGTTTGATTGAACTAAGCATTTTTCCATGAACAAAATTTACAAGATGTTATTTAGATATTTACTAATAATAATCTCCCTACTCTGCACGCTTCATCTGAACGCACAGCTAACCCGAACCATCGACGGTTCATCCAATAATTTACTAAACCAAGACTGGGGCTCCGCAGGTGCTGAATTAGGCACGATTACCTCTAATGGTTTTTTGGATGGCATGAATACGCCTGGTGGTACCACACGACCTAACCCTCGTATAATTAGCAATACCCTATTTGCTCAAACAGAGTTGTTGAATGATCCTTTAAATCTCAGTGATTTTGTCTGGGTATTTGGTCAGTTTTTAGACCATGATCTGACGGCTGTCGGAAATAGTCCCGTAGAAACGGCCAATATTCCCGTCAATTTTCACGACGTACATTTTAACCCAGGAAATACCCATAATAATGTCATGATTCGAATGAATCGATCCATGCCACGCTCGGGGTCTGGTACACATACAAATAATCCGAGAAAATTTACCAATGATATTACTAGTTGGGTGGACGGATCGAATGTCTATGGTTCTGATCAAGCACGCGCAGATTACCTGCGTAGTTTTGTTGGTGGAAAATTAAAAGTATCTGCCGGTGATCTGCTACCTTATAATACAGATACCCACGAAGCAGACGGACAACCCGATAATCAAGCTCCACATATGGACAATGAAAATCCATTTAACAGCTTACTATTCGTAGCGGGGGACACTCGAGCCAATGAACAACCTTTGCTCGCCGGATTTCATACACTTTTTGTCCGAGAGCATAATCGCCTTTGCGATGAGCTTGCCCTAGACAATCCAACTTGGAATGATGAGGAACTTTACCAACATGCCAGAAGAATAGTCGCTGGATATTTACAGTCAATTACTTACAACGAGTGGCTACCAACTATTGGCGTACACTTACCAGCCTATCAAGGATACAGTCATCTTGTTTATCCAAATGCCACCAACGTTTTCTCTGCGGCAGCTTTCCGATTGGGACATACTTTATTAAATAGCAATCTACAACTAATGGAAGATGATGGTACTTCCATGGGTTCCGTAACACTCAAGGATGCTTTCTTCAATCCAGCCATGGTAGTTGATAATGGAATGGAACGTTTCTTTAAAGGCATGGCTCAACAGGTAGAACAAAACATGGACGGTAAAGTCGTTGACGACGTTCGTAATTTCCTCTTTGGACCACCACAATTAGGACTTGGTGGTTTAGATTTGGCGGCTATCAATATCAACCGTGGACGAGAAAGAGGTTTACCAGATTTTAATACCATACGGACTGATTTAGGTTTAACGGCTTACACTGACTTTAGTCAAATTTGTTCAGATCAAGAAGTGGTAACCATACTATCGGGTCTCTACGATAGTGTTAATGATATCGACCCTTGGGTAGGGATGCTGGTAGAAGATCACATGATGAACGCCTTATTTGGTGAAACAGTTATGGCGGTCATGATTCAACAATTTCAAGCCTTACGAGACGGTGACCGCTTCTACTACGAAAATGATCCGGGACTATCCAATAGCGAAAGAAATGAGATTGCCAATACGACTTTCCGTGATATCATCATGAGAAATACGACCCTTACTTTTATGCAATCCAACGTATTTGAAGCCATACCGCACGATTCTATTTGTGTCGCAAATGCAAGTGCGTTGCCCATGTTTGGTGACATCCACACTTTTACGGGCATTCCAGTAGAAGGAGTATCCGTCGAACTCACCAACAGTGCAGAGTCTACTCTAGGAACAGCTACTTCCGATCAGAGTGGTAGTTATGCTTTAGGTGATAATACTACTTGTAATGATTATTTTGTTACACCTTCTTTCGAAGGAAATAATATTCGCGAAGGACTAGATAGTTGGGACCTGGTATTGATGATTCGTCATATTTTACGGATCAATGATTTTGATATCGCCTATAAAACCATTGCGGCAGATATCGATCGAGATGGTGATGTTTCGATTGGTGATGTGATAGATTTGCAAAGAGTATTATTATATTATGAAAATGAATTTCCCAATAATACTTCTTGGCGTTTTGTAGACGCAGACATTGATTTTGCTGATCCTTTTAATCCTTTTGTAAATCCAATTCCGGATTATGCTTTTGTAAAATTATCAGAGTATAATAACGAAAATCAATTTGTTGCCCTTAAAGTTGGAGATGTCAGTGGAAATGCTGATCCAAGTAATTTACAAACGGGCGATACGCGGACGGATGAGGCGCTTAACTTTACTGTAAAAGATCAAGAATTTATAACAGGTGAAACCTATACGGTGGATTTCACAACTGCAGATATCAAGAATTTAGTAGGATATCAGTATACGCTAAATTACGATCCGGCGATTCTGGAATTTGTAGAAATCAACACGAGTGCATTAGAAAATTTAACCGATAATAATTTTGTCGTTTTAAAAGAGGAAGGTGCCATCAATACCAATTGGTTTTCTGCTACAGCAGTTACTACCGAAGAGGCGATTGCTCCTTATTCGGTTACTTTCCGGGCTAAGCAAAGTGGTTCTTTAAAAGAGGCTTTGAGTATCAACTCTCGTTATACTAAAGCAGTTGCTTATCAGGAAAATGAAACCGCTATGGATGTAAATCTAAACTTCCAAGTAGCCGATCAATTGATCCCTGCTAATACTTTGGCGTTGTATCAAAATCAACCCAATCCATTTATCGGTCAAACAAAGATTGGATTTAATCTGCCCGAAGCAATGCATGCAACGCTTGAGTTTTACGATGTAACAGGTCGTAAATTATTCCAATCTAGCCAAAGCTTAGAAAAGGGATACCACGAAGTTCCTGTAAGTCGAGCTGATCTGAATGCAAGCGGCGTGATTTATTATCAGCTACAAACGGAACAAGGGACGATTACTAGAAAGATGATTTTGAATTAAAAGAAATATAGACTTGAATATGAGTCATCCGTAAAATCTAGAGTTTGTTAATCTAATGGAGCTATTCCTATTTGCCTTAAGTAGTAAGTAATAAGCCCTCTTAATTCGCGTATAATACGCGCTTGAGAGGGCTTATTACTTACTACTTATCACTTTTATAGATTTAATCAATTGTAAAAACTATTCATTTACTTCAAACATGACTTTAAAATACGAGATGACTAATGTTTGAAGTCGTTCATTTGTGTAAGCGCTTGGTTTTACCGACCTTTCCACAAAAATAAACTTATGCCCTATCCTAATCTACTTCGCCCGCTTGACCTTGGATTCACGACGCTAAAAAATCGAGTCTTGATGGGTTCTATGCATACGGGACTGGAAGAAGAAAAAAATGGTTTTGAAAAAATGGCGGCCTACTTTGCAGCTCGGGCGCGTGGTGGTGTTGGATTGATCGTTACTGGTGGAATTGCGCCCAACCGCGCAGGTTGGGTTGGTCCTTTTGCTGCACGGATGGCTACTTCCGGAGAAAGTAAAAAGCATCGAGTAATCACCCAAGCAGTGCATGCAGAAGGAGGTAAAATATGCCTCCAAATTTTACACGCAGGTCGATATGGTTATCATCCATTAGCTGTTGCACCTTCCGCCATCAAATCTCCTATTTCTCCTTTTCGTCCTTGGAAAATGAGTGGAAGCAACATTAAAAAAACAATTCGGGATTTTGGTAACACGGCTGCACTGGCACAATCCGCCGGTTATGATGGTGTAGAAATTATGGGTTCGGAAGGCTATTTAATTAATCAATTTTTAGTCAAAAAAACCAATCATCGAACCGACGAATGGGGCGGCAGCTACGAAAATAGAATGCGCTTTCCAATCGAAATTATCAAGGAAGTAAGAAAGCAAGCAGGTCCCAATTTTATTATTATCTATCGCTTGTCGATGCTCGATCTAGTGGAAGATGGCAGCACTTGGGAAGAAGTGGTACAACTGGCCAAAGCCGTAGAAGCAGCAGGAGCCACGATTATCAATACGGGCATTGGTTGGCACGAAGCACGAGTACCAACCATTGCTACCTCGGTGCCACGTGGTGGATTTAGTTGGGTAACCAAAAGAATGATGGGTGAAGTCAATATCCCACTCATTACCACCAACCGGATCAATACCCCTGAAAAAGGCGAAGAAATTTTGGCTGAGGGACACGCCGATATGATTTCCATGGCTCGTCCCTTTTTAGCAGATCCAGACTTTGTTAATAAAGCAGCAGAAAACAAAGCAGATGAGATCAATACCTGTATTGGTTGTAACCAAGCTTGCCTTGATCACGTCTTTAAGCGGAAAACTGCGAGCTGTCTTGTGAATCCAATAGCTTGTCACGAAACTGAATTAAAGATTACTCCGACCACTAAATCCAAACGAATTGCGGTAGTTGGTGCAGGTCCCGCTGGCTTATCAGCAGCAACAATTGCGTCTGGACGCGGACACAAAGTGGATTTATTTGAGGCGGCTCCACGCATAGGCGGACAGTTTAATTTAGCCTGCCAAATCCCTGGAAAGGAGGAGTTTTTTGAAACGATGAGGTATTATCGAAAACAAATCGCTTTAACGGGTGTCCAATTACATTTATCTACCAAAATTTCGGTGGAAGATTTAAAAGAAAAAGGATACGATGAAATAATTATTGCTACAGGAGTGATTCCCCGAAAAATCAATTTGCCAGGTATTGATCACCCAAAAGTATTGAATTACGTAGAAGTTCTGGAAAAAGAAAAAGAAGTAGGCGATTCCGTCGCCATTATCGGAGCAGGTGGAATAGGCTTTGACGTGGCCGAATTCTTATCCCAAAGAGGAAAGCCTACCTCATTGGATACGAAAGCGTTTATGAAGGAATGGGGCGTTGATATGCAGTTAAGCTCCCGAGGCGGGTTGACCACACCAATTCCTGAAACATCGCCTCGTAAAATCTATTTATTACAACGAAAACACGGTAAACTTGGCGCTAACCTTGGAAAAACGACTGGCTGGATTCATCGGAGCAGCTTGAAACATCGAGGAATTGAGATGATTGCTGGTGTTAAATACGCCAAAATTGACCATCAGGGGCTACATTTGGAGGTAGAAGGGGAAAACAAAGTACTAAATGTGGAAAATATCGTCGTCTGTGCGGGACAGATATCTGTACGGGATTTAGTCGATCCATTGCGAGAACAAGGCAGCAGGGTACATTTGATCGGAGGAGCAGAAGAAGCAGGTGAATTAGACGCAAAACGAGCTATTGATCAAGGTACTAGACTAGCGGCTCGACTTTGATTCAATCAGACCTATTTCATTTGTCATTTTAAAGGTAAATTGGTATATTTGCAATCATTTTCCCAAAAAAAGTGGGAAAGTGAATACTATTTTTAATTCACAAAAAGTTTATCACATGTTTGCAATCGTAACAATAGCTGGTCAACAGTTTAAAGTTGAGCAAGGACAAGAAATTTTTGTCCACCAGTTAGAAGCTAGCGAAGGTGACAATGTTAGTTTTGATCAGGTTCACCTGATTGGAAGTGACTCGTCAACCAACGTGGGCACGCCGGTTATCAGTGGAGCTTCTGTAGGAGCTACCGTTCTTGGACGCCAAAAAGGTGACAAGGTTATCGTTTTTAAGAAAAAACGTAGAAAAGGATACCGAGTAAAGAATGGCCATCGCCAGAGTTTTACTAAAATCCGCATTGATAGTATCACTGGATAACCGCTAAATTTGTTTAGCAGTTTTTGATATTCTCATAATTAAACCTTATTTTTAATTTTGTAAAGTAAATTGTCATGGCACATAAAAAAGGAGTTGGTAGTACGGATAACGGAAGAGATAGTATTAGTAAACGACTCGGTGTTAAATTATTCGGTGGCGAAAAGGCCATCCCAGGAAATATTATTGTAAGACAACGTGGTACTCGTTACCACCCCGGCCTAAACGTAGGAATGGGAAGAGATCATACCTTATTTGCCTTAGTAGAGGGTAACGTTCAGTTTCAAAAGCGTCGATTAAATCGAACTTTTGTAAACATTATCCCTACTGGTGAGGTTATAGTTAAGAAGCGCAAAGCTAAAAAGGTAAAAGATGCTCCTGTAGCGGCCGAAGCGCCTCAAGCAAAAGCAGTTGAACCTAAGCCTAAAGCACCAGAAGCACCTGTTGTTGAAGCGAAGGAAGAAGCACCAGCTACACCTGCACCAGAAGCTAAAATAGCTGCGGAAGCACCAGCTGCTCCAGCACCTGTTAAAGAGGCAGAAGCAAAGGACGATTTAAGAAAAGTTGAGGGAATTGGGCCAAAAATTGCCGAGTTACTCAATAATGCTGGAATAAATACGTTTTCTCAATTGGGTGCCACTGAGGTGGATCGCTTAAAAGAGATTTTAGCCGAAGCGGGAAGCCGTTACGCTGCTCATAATCCTGGTACTTGGCCAAAGCAAGCTCAAATGGCTGCAGACGGTAAATGGGACGAGCTAAAAGCGTGGCAAGATGAGTTGGACGGCGGAAAAGAATAAAAATTAGTACTTATTTTATAAGTATAAAGATAGTTTTAGTTTTCATAGCTTTATATTTTTTGTTGTTAAGTTCTATCCTCTCGGATAGAACTTTTTTTTTGTCATGAACGAACACTAGACTTTATACTAAATTCGCTCAAAACTATCTTCCGGCAACCAGCCTTGATCACCATTGATCAATCGTACGTGGTACCAATCATTAATTTCTTCTAGTAGATTGAGTTCTACTCCTTCGTGAAGCGTGTTCAGGATCTTCCCCTTAGGATCAGGGCTGATGCGTAGGTCGATTTCTTTTTCCAATAAAATAGCCCGATGGCTATCCTTTTCCAAACTATTGCGTGTATTTGCCAAAATTCCTACCATCAATAATAATGGAATCCCTAAGATCCCAAGTACAAAGCCACGTTTACGATGAGACCTTTCCTTGCCTAGTAACCATAAAATCCAGCCTGCAATCGTTGCCCAAAAAAGCAGAACCATTAAGATAGTCCAACCATTCGCAGAAAAAGTTCGGACCATTTTTTCCCACCATTGTCCCGGACTAGCACCAACAGAACTGAATTGATCGATTTGTTTACTGCGTGCAATTTTTAAATTGTGACGTGTATCCTCATGATTATTTAGTAGGAGTGATTTTTCATAATTTAAAATAGCTTTTCCGATGGCTCCCTGTTGATAATAGCTATTGCCTAAATTGTAGAAAAGTTCGGCCGATTGAGTACCTGTGGCAAGAATGGCTTCGTAGTTTTTGATGGCCTTTTGGTAATCTTTCTGTTCGTAAGCAGCATTGGCTGTTTCGAAACTTATATCTACCGATTCTTGTGAGTGAACTGAATTAATAGAAAATAATAGAATACCAAAAATTAAAAAAAATCTATTCATATAGCTGTAAGATTTTATTCTAAATAGTTTAGTAATTAATAAGCGTAACAACATTTAAATCAAACCGCGACTTCGGTCTCCGGTTGCTGTCCCAGCGAAAACCAGGAAGTTTCAAAGCGTTGTGATCCGCCTTTCGCATGGGATAAAGATTAGAAGTTGGATTCGTATAAAAAAAGATATCGTTAATTTCGTTATCACCAAAGTTAATCAACATACTGCTGCAAACACATTTATTTACGCCACTATAAGCATCGTCTTCATCATCAATAATATAGTAGATGGATTCGGCATTACCGACCACATGCATTTTTCGCAGCTCATCATCTTTAAAAAATGCCGTCATATTTTTTCCCTTGATTTGATTGAAATAAATTTCATCCGGCGAATTAATAATGTAGGCATTGTTATTCAAATAAATTTTATCAATCTCTTCATTTTTCATTTGCATCAAAACAGTGTCGGCATAAAATTGAGAGGTATCCGACCAAATGATTGGATTTTGATAAAAACTAAAAAGCGAGTCTTTCGTCTGATAGACCAACGAATCGCAAACAGCTTGTAAATTTGATTTAAATATTCTAACCTTTTTATAGCCCACTAAAGTTCTAGCGCTATCCGCCTCACTTTCCATCAGAGAAATCAGGGTATCCGAACGCATAAATAACGTATCATCGTCCACCACCGAAATCAACAAAGGGCGTCCCCCACTCGCCTTCACATAATCGGTATCTTTGTTATAATCTATTCTTTCACTCTCGATGGTAATTTGATCCACCGTGTCCGTCCAAATCACATTACCGGTCGCTATACCTAATGCTCCGACGTAGTTGACGTTATCGGCAATCAATATCTGGTTTCCATCTACAATGGTAGATCGTCCTTGAGTATCAAAAGTTTCTGCTTCTGAATCGTACCGAATTCGATCTCCTACAATCTCTTTTTCAGAGTCTTTATATTTTGCGTCGCCTTCTAGATAGATCAGTTTTGTTTTTTCTTCATATCGAATCACTTTGGCCGTAGCGACTTTATCTTCTTCATAAGATTTAGCATTTCCTTTTAGGATAACTTCTTCTTTTTTTCCATCATAGATAATAATATCAGCCGTGGCCTGCTGTTCTCCTTTGATATATTCTGCATTTTGTAAGAACTCTGCATAACTTTCATTGGTATCATAAAATCCTCTTTCGCAATAAATCCTAGATTCATCTTGCGTAATTAGCGTTGGTGCAATAAAGGTAAGGATTCCCGTTTCTGTGGAAAAATCAACACTATCGGTCCGCATCACAAAGGCGGTATCAATCACCACTACACTATCTCGAAAAAAAGCTTCGTCCGTATTCACTAAATAAATCCCTCGATTACTCTCCAGATAAGTGGTGTCATTGGTCAATAGGGATCGAGTAAAATATTCCGCTTTTTTTGTTTTTAAATTATAATTTAAGTGCTCGGTAAACAGTCGCTGTCCTTTATTATCCAGTCTTACGTCCCCGTATAAATCTGCAATTCGATCGTCCCCTTGATAGTATAAAGAATCAGAAAATATATTTAACGAATCGCCCTGTTGAATTATCACATTGCCTTGAGCAATCACATTATTGTCTATCATCGTCGCCGAATCGCAATACATATACACTTCGCCTTGTCTCAAGATCACTTCTCCTTTCAAATATGTAATTTCTATACCATCTGCTACTACTCCTTCCATGAGATCAGAACGATCTACAATTACTTGCTTACGTTCGGGCACCGTATCCTGTTCTGCAGGTGGAGACGTGACAGGCAGTTTTTTCTGAGCGAAGCTGGTAAAATTAGCGCCTAGGAAAATGAAGAAGAAGATAAATTTGATATGATTCACTTAAGTATAACGTAAAAAGAGGATAATTGTACTTATTTCTGTACAAATTTAACCATTGTTTAGAAAGGAAAGGAAAATAAGTTACGAGATTAATTTTTCGACAGCTGATACGCCAACCGAACTGCCAATGGCTACGCCCATTCCGCCCATCCGAACTGCTACGACCAAGCGATCATCGTATTTTTCAATAATCGGTTTCTTTTGTTCTCCTACCCCAAGAATTCCACTCCACCACTGATCGACAGAATACGATTGTCCGGGCAATATAGTTGTCTCAAGTAATTCTAGGAGGGCGGTCTTAATCAATTCATTCTGACCGAACTCACTCGTTTCTTCGTTCTCCAAATCGAGATGTCGTCCTCCACCGAGTAGAATTCGATTATCAATATTTCTAAAATAATAATAACCACCTTCTCCGTGAAAAGCCCCTTTTATTTTTAAACCATTTATAGCCTGAGTAATCAATACTAGATTACGGGCCGGGCGAACAGATAATTTGGGCAGCAACTGACGAGCAAATCCATTGGTGGCGACAATGGCTCGATCCGCTTTTATTTCCCAAGTATTATCGAGTAATGCCGAGACTTGATTATTTTGAATAGATACATTTTCTACTGTTACTCCATTCATTATTTGGATATTGGTTTTTCTTGCTAGGCCAATCAATGTTCGCATCATTCTTCCAGTATTGATCATCCCTTCCGCCTTGTTCCAGATCAAATGTTGGGTTTTGTCGAGACCAAATTTTGGGATAGCCTGAGATTCTTCTTTAAAAACTTCTTTTTGTCCAATGGCTGTTTCCATTAAAGCATTTAGGCGCGGCATCGCAGCGATACATGATTTGAATAAAGGTATATCTTGGTTTCGGAAGATTTCATAATTACCGACTGCTTGATAATTCATATTTTGATCTCCGACCAGTTTTCGTAACCGGGCCAGTCCATTCCATCTGGATTTGATCAAATCAATAACGGTTTGTTCATCATGATTTTCCAGATCGGCTAGAATTTCACTGATACTTCCAAAACAAGCGAATCCTGCATTACGAGTACTGCCTCCAGCCGCAATCGGGCTACGCTCAAGTATGAGAATTTTTGCTTTTGGAAAACGGCGTCGATATTCTAATGCGGCAGTTAGTCCTACGATTCCGCTACCAATAATCAACAGATCTGGACGACCAATAAAACTATTTTGTTCCCAATAACTAAGATTCGGTTGTGGCATTTTGTTGAATTGTTAATTTGTTAAAAAAATATTTCTCGCAGAGACGCGAAGACACAGAGCGTTTCTAGCGTGTAAATCTTTTTTTGCGCTAATTTTAGAGCAGATCCGTTGTTAGTTTATTGAAAACTTGAAATTAAACAAACTAAATTTATCATCGCGTTCTTAATTGGGAATGAATAGAACCATTCGGGTTTGGGGTCTTTTTTCTATCTTTGTGCTTCAATACTTTGTAAACTAAGTTAGTTCTAAAGTATTCAATTAGAAAATTAAAAAAATAATATAACATGATACAAAGAATTCAGTCTATATTTTTATTACTGGCCTCTGCCTGTGCTTTTTCGTTGTTTGCTTTTCCTTTTGCGACAGGTCCTACGACTCAATCTACTTTTTTTGAGGATGGTCTTTATAATCTACAAGATAATATTGGATTATTAGCCCTATTCTGTTTGGCGGGATTGTTAACTTTTATTGGGATATTTTTATTTCGTAATCGAAAAACTCAATTATTGGTCAACCGTATTGCCATTACGGCTAACATCATCGGACTTGTTCTAGCGGTGGTTTTATTTATGAATGACAGTCAAAACATGAATCAGAGTGTAAATCCTGACGATGGTATTGGAGCTTATCTTCCTTTTGCATTTTTGGTCTTTGCTTTTTTAGCGAACCATTTTATTAATAAGGATGAGAAGTTGGTTCAGTCGATGGATCGGTTAAGGTAATCCTTTTCACATCTTAAATTAGATCAAAAAAAAATCCCGTAGAAACAAGGCATGCCTTGTCTCTACGGGATTTTTTAATATAAGTCAATCAATAAAAATTATTCATTTTTAGGCTTAGCAGAATAATTTACTTTTAGTTGATTGGATTTGCGTAATTGCGTTTTGATGTCCTGAACGATACCCATCGTTACATCTCCATCTACTTTGAGGGAAGAAGTAATTCGTGCTCGTTTGTTTTCCGCTACTTTGATTTTGTGTTTTTCCAAAAACAAAGGAATATCATCAACGGTAGCAAACTTATCTCCGAGTTGTAGTCGAGGGCTAGTACCATATTGTTCTTTATACTGATCAGTAGGTCGACCAATGTAAAGATAATTAACCAGTGACTTTTCTTCCAGTTTGGTTAGCTCACTAGCTTGTGGCGTATTAACTTTCACCATCAGGGAAGAGTCTCTAAGTACTGTTACCACCATAAAGAAGAATAACAACATAAAGATGATATCCGGCAATGAAGCAGTGGAAATAGCAGGAGTTGACTTACCTCTTTTCTTACTAAATTTAGACATAAAAAATTAATTTAAGAATTAATAAAGGTGATTTACTTTTCTTCTCCAAAGGACGTTGGTTCGGCTTCGGATAAAACAAAAGGAATCTTTCCTTTGATGGCTTTTTTCTGTTCTCTAGGCATCTTATCACTGTACTCTGTTCCGTATTTACGTTGGGCTTCCTCATCCCAGAGTTCGTTATAAGCAGCCTTTAGTTCGTTGTAAACTTCCAGGTAGGTTTCGTAATTCGTTCCCCGGTCATTTTTCAAAGAGATAATTGCCTTTGTTGGTTTTTCAGCTAAATCATCACGCGATTGCGGGTTCATAATGAACTCTTTGGCGCGGTCTTTCAGCTGCTCAATATTAGCAGGTTCATCTCTTACAAGCAATTGATTTTGTGCGTTTACCAATACTGAGAATACGTTACGTGTTTTCAGTTTAGTGGCATCCACTTCTTCTTCAGACCAAGGCGGTAATTTTACCGTGATACCTTTATCTTGAACGATGGTGGTCGTTACTAGGAAGAAAATCAGGAGCAAGAAGGCGATGTCCGCCATCGAACCGGCATTGATTTCATTCGTCAACCGATCCTTACTACTTTTCTTTGCCATGTTGATTTATTTAAAGAAGTTACGAATTTCAGAAAGTACGAAAGTGACAACAGCCACTCCAATCATGAACAAGCAAGTCCAGATGGCTCCCGTAATAAATTTACTAGCTCCTTCTGTTACTTTAAATTCTTTGAACAAATCAGTCCAAAAAGTGCCGGTTTCTGGGGTTGCAGTGCTGTAAGCAATCCCAAAGATAGCCAGCAATACTGCAAAACCGATTAGTCCTTTCATCGAACCTTTAAGGTCAGAAAATACCTGAAAAATACCAAAGCCGAGCATGGCCAGAAAACATAGAACAGTAAGAAATGCCACGGCATAAATTCCGAGGTCAAATATTCCTGTTTCATACTGTCCTTCTTTCGAAAGACCGTTAAACGTATCTAATCCAGAAAATACGGAACCTAAGAATGCAATGGTGATGAGTAATCCCAACCCAAAGGCAAACATTTGGCCGTTTTTTGTGAGTGTTTTATACATAATAATATTGTATTTGTATTAAGGTTAGGAACGATTATTTAAATACATTGTTGGTAGCCATGATGTCTACTAATGCTACGGAAGCATCTTCCATTTTATTAACGATACTGTCAATTTTGGAAACGATGTAATTGTAAAAAATCTGTAGGATAATCGCTACTACTAGACCAAATACAGTCGTCAAAAGTGCTACCTTGATACCACCTGCAACAACGGAAGGAGAAAGGTCACCTACTGCTTCAATCTTATCGAAGGCCTGAATCATCCCGATTACCGTACCCATAAACCCGAGCATGGGTGCAATGGCGATAAAAAGTGAAATCCATACCAATCCTTTTTCTAAAAGTCCCATTTGAACACCACCGTAAGAAACGATTGCTTTTTCAACTGCTTCTGGACCACGAGGTGCGTTACGCAAACCTTCATAAAGAATACTAGCTGTTGGGCCTTGAGTTGACTTAGCCACTTCCATAGCACCATTGATATCACCTGCTTTGAGGCGATCATCGATACCAGCAACAAGCTTGTCTGTATTGGCTGTAGCAATATTGAGAGTAATAATTCTTTCAATACAGAATGCTAGACCGAGGATCAGACAAACGAGTACAAGACTCATAAATCTCCAGTCACCCTGAATAAAGTATTGTTTAAGTAATTGAAATCCGGTAGCTGATGCTGGCTCTTGTGCCGCTAGCTCCAGACCACCATTTAAAAGGCCAACGCCTAACACGAATAGTAACGCTATTAATTTACGCATAATTAAAGGTTTAACGATTGTTTGATTTAAAAAATATGGTTTTTTATGTTTGTTTAATTTTATCTGAGTTAAAGAAGTGAACAATGTCTGGAACGCTTGTTCATTCGAATTTAGTTTGTATTCAGATATTTATGCGGAGAGAGAGGGATTCGAACCCTCGGTACGCTTTTGACGTACACACGCTTTCCAAGCGTGCTCCTTAAGCCACTCGGACACCTCTCCTACTGGTAGGTATTCTGTTTTGTTTAGAAATACTTACATTTTAATGTGTTTCATATCAAGGCGATCCACAAAAATTGGAAAATAATATAACATTTCAAAATTTTTATTCACTCAAACATATAAAAACTATATTCTATCAGTTATTTCTATGTTTTTCGCCTATTTTCATTCGATTTCAATAAAGAATTCGCAATATAGTAAACCGTGGCTTAAAGGTGGCCTAAAGATGGTTAATTTTCTGGTATAAGTTCCTTATCAAATATTCTTAACGCATTTTTCGTGGTTTGCGCAGCAATATCTTCAAATGGTAACTGTTTAACAGATGCGAGATAGTCCCCTATTTGGTGTATGTAGGCACTTTCATTTCTTTTTCCGCGAAAAGGTACGGGAGGCAAGTAGGGAGAATCCGTTTCTAAAACCAGCCATTCGAGTGGTATATCTTTAATTGCTGCAGGTAGTGTAGATTTTTTATACGTTAGTACGCCACCAATTCCTAAATGGAAGCCTAAATCAACAATGGCGGTCGCCTGTGATGCATTTCCACTAAAACAATGAAAGATACCCCGCAATTTGGGATGTTTCATCTCGGTTAAAACTTCAATTACAATATCTGTACTTTCTCGTGAATGAATTACAATGGGAATATCTAAATCAATAGCCCATTCAATTTGTTTTTTGAAAGCGTCACTTTGTTGTTGAAAAAAAGTTTTATCCCAATAGAGATCAATACCTATTTCTCCGATTGCACAAAAGGGTCGCTTATTCAGCCAAGATTTTACAATGGCTAATTCTTCATCTACGTTTTCTTTTACCGAGCATGGATGCAGCCCCATCATTGCAAAGCAACGTTGTGGATAATCAGCTTCTAGTTTTAACATCGAAGGAATCGTCGTACTATCTACGTTTGGTAGGAATATTTTGTGAACGCCCGCTTCGGTGGCCCTATTCATGACAGCTTCTCGGTCTTCATCAAACCTTGGAAGATAGATATGCGCGTGGGTATCAATTAACATTTGTTTTTTTAACCAACAAAAATAGTATAATTTTAAGCGTTCGAATAATACCATTATTTACCATGGCAAAGAAGAAAAAATACTACGTAGTTTGGGAAGGTAATGAGCAAGGAATTTTTGATAATTGGACAGACTGTCAATTGCAAATAAAAGGATATCCTGGTGCTCGTTATAAATCGTTTAAATCTTTAGAAGAAGCAGAAGCCGCTTATGGTGGTAATGCCTCTGATTTTATCCGAAAAGGCGGTAGGAAGCCAACTGATGGCAAAACCTTACGTCCTGACCATCCTGATATAATATGGAACAGCATTGCCGTAGATGCAGCCTGTAGCGGCAATCCAGGGATTATGGAATATCGTGGCGTCGATACGAAAACGATTTATGAGTTTTTTCGACAGGGTCCTTATCAAAGAGGGACGAATAATATTGGGGAATTTTTGGCGCTGGTCCACGCCCTTGCTTATTTAAAAAAAGAAGGCAAGGATGACTTAGTTATTTATACAGATTCAAGAACCGCCATGAGTTGGGTACGAAATAAAAAGGTCAAAACAACGCTGACAAGGACCGCTCAAAATGCCGTTCTTTTTGATCTGATGGACCGAGGTGTTAAATGGTTGAAAAATAATAAATATAAGAATCCGATTATTAAATGGGATACCAAAAATTGGGGAGAAATTCCAGCGGATTTTGGTAGGAAGTAGGATGTCAACAAACTTATATCAATTATTATTTCTTCGCGGTTCATTCGCTTCGAGTACTGTCGTACTCGCCCTAGCGGGTTCGCTTTTTCATATGAAATTTCATTCGATAGTTAGGTTCTATCTTTCCGGTTTTGATTTTTTCTAATTTTCTTTTCATCAATCGTTTTTTCAGGGGACGTAAATATTGCGTAAATAGAATGCCGTCAACATGATCATATTCATGTTGAATCACTCTGGCATTCATACCCGTAAAGACTCTCTCGTGGGTTTTAAAATTTTCGTCCTGATAGCGTAATTTAATCTGTGCAGGACGCTCTACATCGGCACGAATATCAGGAATGCTCAAACATCCTTCTTCGTAATCCCAAGGTTCCCCACCCTCTTCTAATTTTTCAGCATTAATAAAAGCTTGTTTGATTCCTTCGTCTTCTTTTCCCTCGTCCATTATTTGTACGGTATCTACCAGAAATAATCTTAAAGATTTGCCCACCTGAGGTGCCGCTAACCCTACTCCCTGCGCTTCGTACATAGTTTCCCACATGTCCTCCAGTAGTTTTTCAAAATCAGGATAATCCGGCTCAATCGATTTAGTCACTTTGTTTAAAATCGGATGACCATAAGCATAAATAGGTAAAATCATTATTCTCGTTTGCTTTCTAAATAATTTTGTAAAATCAAAACAGCACTGATCTTGTCAACCAGTCCTTTGTCTCTTCTTTTTTTCTTCCGTGCGCCACTCTTCAAAATAATTTGCTTCGCTTCGAAAGAGGTGAATTGTTCGTCCACGTAAGAAACCGACAGTTCTGGAAATTGTTTCATCAATGTTTCCTTCAGTTTTTCAATTATGGGGACAAGGGCCGTAGGATTGCCATCTAAGTGTCTAGGATAACCTATGACCACTTCTTCTACGGTTTCGGAGGCAATATAGTTAAATAACCATTCTTTAAGGTCTGAGGTTGCCACAGTATCCAAACCATTCGCAATGATCTTCAGTGGATCTGTAACGGCCAGTCCAGTTCTCTTTTGTCCATAATCTATACTAAGGATTCTCGGCATAGGCACAAAGATAATAGACTTTATGCTAAAATAATTAGTAGGCTTCCAAATGATCTTTTTGACCGAGTGGCGAATTGCAATTCGCCACTTCGGGGCATAAAAAAGCCCCCTCCCGAACGTGTCGGGAAGAGGCCATCCCAAAAACCGATTTTAAAGCATTCTTAAATCGGATTTTGAGCTAATATAACTTACTTGATCACGATCATCTTCATGGTCGCAGACTGAGTAGGCGTATCTAATTGGTAGTACATAACTCCAGTTGCACTCAGGTCACTACTATTGATAGTTTCCATGTTTACACCTTTGCTGTAATCACCTTTGATCGTCTTCAGTACACGTCCAGCGACGTCGTAAATAGTTAAGGTTGCAGTAGTTGCTTCAGGCAATTCAAATTCGATAACCGTTTCATTTCTGAATGGGTTAGGACGGTTCTGGCTCAAGCTAAAGCCTGCCTCAGATACCTTACCTTCAAAGTTGAATGCTACGTCGAATAGGTCTCCGTCGTTAGTGTAAGCTTCTGCAGGAGTAAATCTTACCTGATCTACAGAAATTACATCACTCAAGTTACCATCTTTCTTCGCTACGAAGTTCAGTGTGAATAATACTTCATCGTTGTTTACAGAAACAGCGTTTGTATTAGTCCATACAGTAGTTAAAGCACCTTCATTCAGTTTCGCAAAACCGAAGTTATCAGCAGTTAATCCTCTTAGAGCACCAGCTGTGAAATCTTCAAATTCTACTGCGTTCTGATCGAAGTCTACAGTGAATTGGTATCCTAACATGTTGTTGAAGTCGTTAGCCTTCACATCAACACTGTAAGTATTACCAGCAACTAACTTCTGATCCGCTACGTTGAAAACTAATTCACCGTCTTTAGATCGAGTATCACCAGCTTCAGCTAGTGCGTTAGTTGGAGCACTTAAGTTAAGGTCACCAATCTTCACAGCTACGAAATCACCGTCTAACTGATCAACAGTTAAGTTATTATAGTTAATAACTTCAGGGAATGTAGTTGCGAATGGATTAGCAGGATTAGGGAACGTGTAAGCAGTTTCCACGAATCTCCAAGAAGTGTTGTTAG
Source organism: uncultured Saprospiraceae bacterium (assembly GCA_964645475.1). Taxonomy (GTDB): domain Bacteria; phylum Bacteroidota; class Bacteroidia; order Chitinophagales; family Saprospiraceae; genus JALZUU01. The sequence continues at coordinate 23,902 of CAZYAC010000026.1, forward strand.
GAAATTCAGTATCAATGAAAAGCAATACTCTACGTAAAGCAATCATATCTAAAGAAGTGATAGAACCAGAGTTGTTCACATCAGCAGCAATCAACTTGTAAGGAGAATCCAAAGTAATTTGCTCTAGTAAGTGCTGACCTAATAAGATTAAGTCATAAGCAGTTAATCCAATAGTTGGAGAATCATCACGAACTGGCTCAATTGAGTAGTTCATCATGGTAGCAAGATCGTAGCTATATTCACCGTCGTTAAGCGTAACCATTGTAGAAGGCATTACAGAAGCATTACCGTCAAGGTTAATTGCTACACCACCTACTGCTTCTAGCTCTTCAGTCATAATTGTACCGGCAACCGTTGCAGTTGGAGCAGTGTTACAGAATCCTTGAGAATCATCAACATTAACTAGGATCGTTACGTAAGACCAGTTTCCTGCTCCA
>CAZYAC010000027.1:0-4376 GCA_964645475.1 uncultured Saprospiraceae bacterium
CACCAATCTAAAATTATCCAAAAAAACTTCCCCTTTCCCCTCCATCGTAAAGTAGGCTTGCTTGATGGTCTTAAAATTCAAATTCCCTGAAATGGCAGACAAAGGAATCCGTACCTTCCTCCAACCAGTATCGTAATTGCCACCTTCGACATACTCAGCAGTTAAAGTAGCGAAGGCTTTCGCCCGGTCATAATCTTCAAACCCAATTTTTAAGGGTATGGTTGAAGCAGAATTATTTGCCATTTTTAGATCAAACTCAAGCGAGGCAGATTCGCGAATGGAAGACATATTCACCGGATGCCATTTATTCCAACTTACTCCAAAAGCATTAAGTCGACATTTTTCAGAAACGGTATCCCATTTTAGGTGCAGTGATTTTTCTCCTGAGGCTTTTTCTGCCTTGGTCCATTCCACCATTTTACAATCATTTGTCACCAAACCCCAACCATTATTATTGGAAAAAGCATCATCAAAAATTGTCTTCGGCATGGCAATGGGGTTGACTAATTTTTCTTCCTCCATCCAAGGTGTCTGTGGTTTTTCTTCATAAAAAACTAGACTGATATCATCCAAATAAACACTTCCACTTTGCTGCAATTCAATTTGTAATTGTTTGATATTAGAAGGATCCAAATTCTCTTTTGTAGTTTCAAAAGCACTTAAAGGAACCACTACTTTTTGCCATTCTTCATCAATCGCCACTCGCTCAAAATACTTATTGGAGGTATATAAAAAACCCATCCCTCCACTATAATCAATCAAGGTCAAAACCATGGGCAAACCAAAGGCTTTCCCTTGCTGTGTTCTTACGTACATTTGAATACCCACGGAACTCATAATTAGAGACAAATCCTTTCCTGCCCAATTATCCCAACCTATTCCAATACCCGACCACTTACATCCTTTTGCATTTCGATTCCAAGTAAGTTTCAAAGATTCTTTACCACTAAATGCTACGTCAGAAACACTCGCTTCCTGACAAACATCCTTTTGCAATCCCCACACATCGGTGGCGTCTTCATCATAGATGCGAGGCTCCACTAGCAAGGAAATATCATTTGGCAAAGTCACTTTTTCAGGAGGAACCACTCCATCATACAAGGTTGCCTTCTTTAGAGAAACGCATCCTCCAAGAAATATAATTGACAATAAAAAACTAACTATTTTTAAATTAAATTTCATGTCTTTTGTAATTATTGATTTTCACTTAAACTAGGAGCTAGTCTAATGAGTATACTGAAGTAAAACATCAACGACAATTCTGCCTAACGGCAGGCAGTAGCAATTTCATTTACAAATTTTCAGACCAGGAAATTTGCCCTGATTTAGGATTAAAATCCAATTATAGACAAAACCATTGAAATTGAAATTGAGATTGCTTTTAAAGTTGAAAATAGATGGAGAGAAGTTTTTATCATATACGCTAAAACTTACTTTCCAAGGCACTAGATTCTTAAAGTTCCAACGGTCCTCCTTCTGTAAAAATTATAAAATCTATTCCATAGTCAACCTGCAAAGGAGGATTTGGCTGCGAATTCATATCAGAGATCAAGAGTAAACGAACGGCAACCACTTTTTCCAAATCCTCTTGCGACATTCCCGTTACACTCATCGGATAACTAAATTGTCGCCATCCTTCGAAGGTTGCCAGATTAATGTCTACTGGATCCCGAAAGGTTTGCGTATCTTGATCTAATTCGTAAGTACCTGTACCGTTGCCATCTATAAAAAATTCTATAATAGCCAAACCATGGGGACCACCATCTGAAAGTATAAAACAATTAAAAAACAATTCTTCTGGAACAGTAGTAGGAAATATAAAAGAACCATTTCCGGTGATCTCTGCTTTCAAGTCAATCAATCCAACGAAAAAATTAGGCAAATTACTATCTGTTCCTTCCAGTCGATAATAATAATCTCCCTGTGCAGGAAAATCATCTTGTCGACCGGTCTGTGCCGTAAATTCAAATTCAAAATTACCGACAAAAGCATCCGGTCCTAAATCTTCCTCAAAACCAGAAAACTCCAACCCTTCATACACTCTTTCCGACAATGTTTCTACCGTTGTCGTTCCTAAAAAATTGGTTTCTTCCGGTATCGTCAAAACGACATTGCAAACTTCGCTTCTAAATAAAGGTAACTCCGTCGTACCTCCATTCCAAGTTGCATTGCTAGCATCCAAGGTATTTGAAAAACCTTCGATTCGCTTCACCGATCCGCTTACCGATCCGGTAATTTCCAGTACCCAAGCCACATTTTTATTAAATTCGGCGCTAAAAAATACGGTTTCTCCAGCAGCAAAATCTACGGTTGGCTGACTGACGGTTAAATCAGATAAAGAGGTAAATGGTCCAAATCGATCTACCAGGCTTGGTCCGTCAAAAGTATCCTTATCATGACTACAACCATTGATCCCAAATACCAATAGAAATATAAAAAACAGGTATAAAAATTTTATCTTTTTCATATCATTATTATTATAAACTTCAGCACTAATTTTTTTTAAAATTTCATATTATAAAGCACAAAAAATTGATTCAATTCGTAATTATTAGGATTATCACTTCCCAATTCAGAATTAAAAGAATTGTATTGTAAAGTCATATAAATATCTTTTTTGAATTCATATTTAATTCCCAATCCAAGTAATGTCTCCTTATCATCCGCGATAAATGGTGCCGGAAAATCCAAGATATCATTAAAATTTTCTAAGATCGGCACAAAATCTCTACCTTCAGAACTAAACAATTTAGCACCTAATAAGACATCAAATTTTGGAAATAATTCTACCTCTAAACCTAAGTCAATTAAAGTAGAGCTTAAGTCCACTTCTTCAAATTCTCCACCGCCACGTTCTGTCGACTCAAGTTGGATTCCAAGGGTAGCTCTGATCTCATTGTTCCAGTTTAGAATTCGGTGAAAATTTAGATTCGCCGCCGCCTTAATTAAGGAAAAGTTTTTCAATTCATTAGTTCCTTGTCCACGAATCTCACTCAAGAAAGCACCATTTACGCGTGCAGCAATCTTATCAGTATCATCGCCGTACTGAATACCAAATTTAAGTCCTTGTCGGTTTGGGGTTGCATCACCATAAGGTAAGGCATTACTGTAGCGAGGATCATAGGCCATTAATTGATCTGAAGTTCGAAAAGTGTATAATGCTCGATCACGTGAAAGATCAAATAAAGAAGCCTGTCGAATGTTTCGCTCAGTTCCTATGCGGTCATAATAGGTTTTAGTAATTCTATTTCCATCAAATTCAACGCGCTTACTTTGGGCTCCTGTACTAAAAAAATCTGGTCCAATATCAATAAAAGCGGCGGAAAAGGTCAGCTTTTGTTTTTTTAATTGGAAGGATAAACCAACATCTAAAAAAGTATCATCTTCTTCTGACAACATGACATTTTCTTCTTTTCCATCTGCATTAGTAATTCGTTCTGCCTGAGCGACATTAGATCGTCCCGATTCTCCGGTGAGATGTAAAGACATATTATTTTTATCCATTACCGTCACATCATAATCCACGGTATAAACCGTATTTCTAATCCCTTGCACTGCGTTTCCAGATTGCAAATCATCAAACGTATGGACTAGATTCAAACCAAAATCTGCTTTGAGTCCTAAGGAATCATTAAAACTAACGGTAGAAAAATCTAAAGTCCCTCCTGTAACTAAACGACTAGGAATCGTAAAAAAATCTGTCCCACGAATACGTGCAATAAAAGAAGAAACTTCTAAATCTTCGAGTACTGATCCAAAGTTTAAACCGAAATCTAGCTTACCACCTTGTAAACGTCTCGTATGTTCATCTGTATAAAACTGTTCGTATTCAATCACCTCCTTCAAAGGTTGAAAAACTGCTGGTTCATTAACAAATCCTTCTTCATCTGGACTATACAAAGTATACGGGGACACTACTACATCCATATCACCAACTCGGTATTTTAGAAAATCTGCAATAATTCCTTTTGCCCATAATTCTCGCACTTCAATCGACATCCCTGCACCAAAGAATCCACCAAATTCGTTTCTCAGTCTGACAATGGCTTGCACCTCAGAAGTTTTATTAGGGGTCGCATTTATGGCCAGATCTAGTAAAAATTCACCATCTGTTAATTGACCAATAGTGGAAGTATCTTCCGTTACCACATCTCCTCCAATTCCTGTTCTCGATAGTAAGGTTCTTCCCAAGCCATTAAACCGAATGGTTGCTTTTTCCTCTTCAGCCACGGTAGCCTCTGAACCGCCATCTTGCGCCAAAAGGCCCGTTCCTGAACAAAACAAAATTCCACTAATCAACAAAAATTTGGTCACTATATTTTTCATAAAAATCATTCTAAAAAACACTCAAAAAAATAAATTATTTGTACAGTATA
>CAZYAC010000027.1:4476-24233 GCA_964645475.1 uncultured Saprospiraceae bacterium
TTCATAAAAATCATTCTAAAAAACACTCAAAAAAATAAATTATTTGTACAGTATATCAGAAAATCATTTCTTACATATATCAGAAAAATTGGTTAAAAGAATGTCTTCAACTCTAGGGTTACCTCCCGTCCCCTAAATCGATCCAATCCAAAATTCTTATCTTCAAAACGCATCCAACGATGTCGGAAATAAAGTCCAGTTGATTTTGAAACGGTCCAATCAAAACCAACACCAATACCAGTCCCAAATTGATCTAATGGTAATTGTGTTTCCTCATCCCATTGGGTAAAAACTCCTCCGCGAGCATCCTCGATTCCCAAATAACCGGTCAATAAAAACTTTGGAAATAATTCTAGATAGGCATCAAATTCATGATATTGAACAAATAAATAACTCTCCTCATTGAAAATTGGCAAAGCCTCTCCTTTTCTACTTGCGGAGCCAAAAGATCCTAAGTAAAAAAGATACAAAGAACGATCTCCAATTTTAGTTTTGTATTTCGCTTGTAAATCTACCGCATTAAAGTATTTTTTATTTCTTGCCTCGGCTGTGGCTGGATCTAGATCAGTTGTTTGTACAATTTCTGTGACTCCTCGAAAGAAAGATATCTTTCTTTGAAATGGACCGAAAACGGTAGGGCTTGTTGCTCCTTCAGGAAAAGGATTATAAACTCGGGACAATGCCAATCCATTGATTCGGTGTATGTAAGTGAGTTGAGTAGAGGCAACGTCTATTTCTTTCGAAAATCCCCATCCAAAATTAAGTCTAAAGTCACCTAGACTTAAACCAGAATTAATATTAATTCCTCGACGGTTATGAATTAACTGACCAACTTGTGAGAGTTGACCACCTACCCCGTTGGCACCAGCCGCGACCCCAAAGTCTTTTATAATATCAGGATTAGAATTGGTTGCGATCGCTCCATTTTGATTAAAGAAGTTTTTACTAATTTGATAAACCTGAATATCAATTGGAAGCACCGTATATTCTTTCGGTAAAAAGGCATGTAACATCAATGCTTCTCCCCATTTTTTTTCATAGGTTGGACTCTCATAACTACCCGCCCCCAGTTCTCCTCTGAGTTTCAGTTTAGCAATATTCAAATTCAGGGATAAAGTATGTACTTGATATTTTCTAGATATTCGATTGATAGAATCCAAGGCAGTTTCGCTATGAATCAAATTATAAAATACGGTGCTGCGTTTTTTTCCAAAACTTCTACCAATTTTTCCACCGGTAATAAAATTAGGAACAGATCGATTGTCGCCTGCAAATCCGAGATAAGTGGGTACACTTCCAGCATCTAGGGTTGGAGAAATGGATAAGGCTGGATCGACAATGGCGTTGGTTAGTCCTCCGTTGGGTTGTGTTTTTCCCCAAAATAAATCAAAGCTAAGATCTCCTGGAAGTTTAGCACCATTAATGATCAATCCCTGAAAAGCCTGATTATTCCACCGTAAGTCTCCGGCATTGGCAAAACCTGTTTTAAAATAGCTATCGTATTTAAGTTCATTGGTCACTCCTTCCCAAGGTGTTCGATCAAAAATACTATATCGATCCAGAATCTGATATACGCCAATCGTAAAATCACTTAAATTATACCAATGGATACCTCCTGCTCGTACCCCAAAATTTCCATGTTTGGTTCGAAATTGTCCATAAAAATTAATCCCTAAATTCATCGTAAAGACATTGTCTTCTGACCCTAAACCGACATATGGAGAAAACATAAATAACTCTGTTCCAAAGGTAGTTTTTCCATTAGGTCGTCCATATACACTCATCGACATCGTTGGCTCACGATATCCGTCACCAAAACCATAGGCTTTTTCAAAAGGGGCTAAGCTGGGATACGGTTCCGTCATATTACGGCCATAACCAAATAATCGGTAATAGCCAAAAATGGTCAACTTCTGTCCACGCTTCCGCAATTTTTTACCAACAAAACTCGTATCATACTGAATTCCAGCGATCACTTCCAAATCGACATCTACATCATTTGATATGTTCTGACTTGTTGTATCTCTTGGTGAAGTAATTGATGTCTGGATAGACAGTTCTTGAGGGACTGGTGATTGCGCATCTTGACTAAAGCAAAGTTCTGAAGACCATAAAAGGAACCCTATTAATAGATATGGAAGAGATTGTTTAATTTTATTGGTAAATTTTGGAACCATAAATATTTTTTTGGCAATGGTTTTATGGAAAAATTGTTCAAATAGGTATCAACAAATGTAAGGTGAATAGGTTGAAATTAAGAAAAGAAATCTACATCACCTGTACATCTCTTATTCTAAAGTTACATCATCACTACATCATAGTATTAAAATTTTGTTGAATCTATTATTTATCCCTATTTTTTGGTGAAAATAGGTTTTTACGTTTAAAATACCAGTTAAAAATGAAAAGAATATTCTTAATCCTTTCCTTGTTTTTCTTCTTAGGGAATCTATCATTAACCTTATGCCAAGCACCAGCACCTGGCCCAATAAAGGTCGAAATCCGTGAGGAAAATGGTAAATGGCAGATGTATCGTGGTGGAGAACCTTATTACATTAAAGGAGTTGGTGGGCAATCCCAAATGGATCGAGCTATTGCTTATGGAGCTAATTCAGTTAGGACATGGGGTGCGGAGGAAGGCATCGCTATTCTTGACGAAGCACACGCCAAAGGGCTATCGATTTCTTTTGGGCTTTGGGTGGGTTGCGAACGACAAGGATTTGACTATAATGATTCCAGAGCTGTGCAGGCACAATTAGAGCAATTTACAGAAATTGTAGAAACTTATAAAGACCATCCCGCTATCTTAGTTTGGGGAATTGGAAATGAAATGGATTTGTTTTATTCGGATTTTAAAGTTTGGAATGCAGTCGAAGATATTGCCAAAATGATCAAAAGGATTGACCCCAATCATCCTACCATGACGGTCACAGCCGGACTTGATGTGGCTGAAGTTCAACTGATTATGGAACGAGCACCTTCTATTGATCTCTATGGTATTAATACGTACGGTGGTCTAATTGGGATTGACCAAGAGATACGCGCTTATGGTTGGGACAAACCCTATATCATTACGGAATGGGGACCGAATGGCCACTGGGAAGTTGCCAAAACAAAATGGGGCGCTCCCATCGAACAAACCAGTTCTGAAAAAGCCAAATCCTACGCTAAACGATACGAACTGGGCATTGCAGATGATGAAGAGCAATGCATCGGATCTTACGTATTTTTATGGGGACAGAAACAGGAAACAACGCCGACTTGGTACGGTCTATTTTTGGAGGATGGCTCCGAAACAGAAGTGATGGATGTCTTGGAAAAATCCTGGAGTGGTAAATACCCGTCAAACCGATCCCCAAGTATTGAGAATATGAGAATGAACGGCAAAGAAACTTATGCTAGTGTTTACGTAAAACCCGGGAGCAAAATTCAATTTAATATTGACACAAAAGACCCAGATAATGATCCGCTAAAATTTCGATATGAAATTCTAAAAGAAAGTACAGACATACAATCTGGTGGAGACAAAGAATCACGGCCTGAACCAGTTCCAGTCAATGCAAAAGACGGCAGTAAGGAGGGTAAACTTATTTTTAAAGCACCAAAGAAGGTAGGTGCCTACCGGTTATTCACCTATATCTATGATGGACATGGAAATGCAGCAACGGCAAATTTTCCTTTTTATGTGAGAAAAGAGTAATTGATTTGCGGATAATAATTAGAATTCGGATTGTTCAGAAAAGTGTGTCAAAATAAATTTAAAATTTCAAAAAACAACTTCAACCTCAATCGCAAAGCCTAAAAAGTGACTGCTCCTAATCAACTGATAATCAGTCTTTTAAAATACTTTTTTTTAATTAAAGGGAAAGTTGAAGTTGTTTTTGAGGTTGAAATTGAAGTTGAAAACACAAAATTTAAGACAGTCCCTTACATTCTATCATTCGCACATTAAAAAAACCTACCATCAATATTACACCTCCGTTATAAAAGCCACTAAATTTACTTCGGAGTCAATCGCTAATTTTTTCCGCAATCTGTATCGACTAATCTCTACTCCTCTTACTGAAATATTAAGTAAGGGTGCAATCTCTTTGGTAGATAAATTCATTCGTAAATAAGCACATAATTTCTGATCCTTTGGCGTGAGTTTAGGAAATTTCTCGCGTAACCGTTTGAAGAAATTTTCGTGCACTTGATCAAAATAAGTTTCAAATTGTACCCAGCTTTCGTCCAGTTGAATATCAGATTCAATCGTACGAGTGATCTGTTTAATCTTTTTCTTCATCTCCCCTGGAGTCTCCGTCTCGATGCTTATCAAATCATTTTTGATCTTGTTTAAAATTTCTGTTTTCTGAACTAGGTGCATCGTAGCGGAAGCTAACTGACTATTTTTATGTTTAATATCTGAGTTTAGTTTTTCATTTCGTAGTTTAATAACTTCTCCTTCAGATTTTTCAACTTCCTTTTTAAATTCTGCCTCTTTACGTTCAAGCTTTTGAGTTTGCTCCAATTTAAATGCTGCTGTCTTTTTCTCTTCCCGCTTGGATACATATTTCAGTAAACTATATAACAACAAACAGCCCAAAACGAAGTAAATTAATTTTGCCACCATGGACCAATACCAAGGGGCAAAAATTTTAAATTCGAAAGATGCTTCCTCACTCAATTGTCCATATGCATTGCGTGCTTGTACCCGAAAGCGGTAATTTCCAGCAGCCAGATTCGTATATTCCTTTTCAGATTTTGTAGACCAATTTGTCCACTCTTCTTCAAACCCTGCAAGTTTATATCGGTATTTCAAATAACTTATTTTCTCATAATAAGGCGCTGAGAAAACAAATCGAAAATCATTCATCCGATAATTAAACTCAAAATCATGGTTCATATCATTACCCCGATAAATTATTGAATCCCCTTCGGTGATAGAAGTCACTTCTCGAATTAAGGCCATAAATTTAAGGGCTTTTTCTTTTTCTTCTAAAGGTTGATAACGCATAAATCCTTTTTCAGTACCTATAAACACATCTTGATCATTAGAGGTAAATACATGCTCAAAACCATCCACTAAATCGTCTTGGATTTGATTAAAGTATTGAACTTCGAATTTATTAAAAACACCTTGTTCTTGGATTTCAATGACACCAAATTCATTATCCACTGAAAACCAAACATTCCCATATTCATCTTCAATGACACGATGAAAATTACGATTAGGTCCAAATATTTCTAAAAAATCTGGATGCAATGTAAAAGTATCTAAGGGGCTATTGTATTGATAAATTCCATCTGGAGTCGCGAATAACAATTCATTTCGAACCTTAGCAACGTTGATGATCAATTCTTCAGGCAAACCTTTCCCACCTGAAAATAATTTCACGGAATTGACTGACTTTAAGTCCTTATTCAATTGAACCTTGTAAAGTCCTTTATAATTATGAGTTATCCAAATATTACCTTCTGAATCCTCTTCTAAGATTCTTGACGATTCGTCAAAGCCTTTAATCTTCCCAACTAATTCCCATTCTCCATCTTTTATTTTATATAAATACAATCCGGAGTAAGTTCCTTCGATTCCATAATCGGGATTAGATTTTAATTTGAAAAATTTCCAAGCACCTTTTATATCTGAAAAAGGGGTTAACTGATTTCCATCCAGATAAGCGGCACCTTGATGCTGTCCAACGATTATTTTATCATCTACCTTACTAATACTCCAAACCTGCCCCACCCCGTTTTCAACCAATTGGAATTTAGGTTTATCACTTGCTTCATTTCCACTGTTTAGGTCGGCATAAAAAAGTCCCTGATTGGTTCCTAAATATAGCTTGTTGTCATGAACAATAGAAGTGTATCCAGTACCAGCGATCCCTTCTTCGGTTCTAATTTTGGAAAAGGGTGAACGAATTTCAGCATAGTCAATCCCATTATCCAGTCCTAACCAAAGGTTGTTTTGACTGTCTTCAACAATAGACAACACTGTATTGTTTTGCAATCCTTTATTTTTGTTAAGATTTAAAAGAGGGAAGCCTTTTTGATCCATCAAGAGCAAACCATTTTGAGCGGTTCCAATAGCATATCTTCCATCCGATAATTGGATCGCACAAAAAGCATGATGTTTTTTTAAAAACTCGTTTGCTTTTACTGACCACTGTCGGATACCGTTAGTATCCATTAGGTACAGTCCACTGGATATCGTAATAATTAATGATTGACCAACAGAATGCGGCAGAATAGAAATAATGCCTTCCTTAGGAAAATTTGCTCCTTCCAATAGAGGAATCAATCTTTTTTCTTTTATTTCAAATAGACTAGCATTATCCTCCTGAACAATTATCCTATTTTCTAATTGAAAAAAGTTATCAAAGTATCCTTGACTAGGTTCAAAAAAGGTCAACGATTCTCCCAACAAGCGAAAAATGACCTTTTGCGTACAAAAGTAGACCCCTTCAGCATCCATGAAAATTTTCCAAACATCTTCAAAACCCTTAAATTCGGTAGGGACTAAGTCCATTAAAGAAGTATATTCTAGTTGATCCTTCTCTCCAGTGGTCAAATATCCAAATTCGTTTTGACCCCCTAGGTAAATTCTTCCGTTACTGTCTAGTCCTATAGAACGAACAATTGTCCCATTCGGAAGTGGAGTTGTCTTCCAATGCGTTCCATCAAATTCCAATAAACCTTTATTATTTGCAAAGTAGACAATACCTCTATGATCCTGCTGAATGGCCCAGTTTTGAGTACCAGCCTGATATTCAGATCGAGATAGGTTCGTGATAGATGGGGAGCCAACATTTGATACTTGTGCGATCAGTTCACCTAAGAACATCACAAACATTACCAGCAACAAATGTTTTCTATAATTCATGAACAAATTTCGGGTAAAGATAATGTGTTTTGACAATGATGTAGTACTTTTTTATCGAAAACTGGAGTTTCGCCAAATAAATGTACGTAAAATTTAAACTTTCTTATTATAATTCTGATTAATGATGTAGTGGTGATGTATTCATATAAATCGAAAAACAGGAATACATCCTTATATTTGTTCTGTAACAGATGCCCAATATTTACAATAAAACCTTCAACATGAAAATCAAACTCAAGTTTATTCTACTTTCCGTTTTGGTGTTACTGAGTCTACTTACCAGTTGTAAGAAAGTTAATGAAGTAGCCGGCTGTCAACTCTCCAGCTCACTTGACGGCTACGAAATGGTCTGGAATGACGAATTTGATGGAACAGAAATCGATGCTTCCAAATGGTCCTACGACCTAGAAGATGGGTGTCAAATAAGCGAAAATCTTTGTGGCTGGGGCAATAACGAATTAGAATACTATACGGATCGACCAGAAAATTCTTATCTCGAAAATGGAAATCTAGTTATCAAAGCGATTAGAGAAATTCCTTTCTATCTAGGTCAACATCGATATACCTCCGCTCGGATGGTCACCAAAAACAAAGGTGACTGGAAATATGGCCGGGTGGATGTACGGGCCAAGCTTCCCACCGGACAAGGGCTTTGGCCAGCTATCTGGATGTTACCAACGGAAAATGTCTATGGAGGATGGCCAAAAAGTGGAGAAATTGATATCATGGAAAATATCGGTAGTGAATCCAATCGAATTTTTGGAACCATCCACTACGGTCACGATTTTTGGCGATTTAACAGTCAAGGATTAGAATTAGAAGAAGGATCCTTTGCTGAAGATTTTCATGTATTTACCCTCTTATGGGACGAAAACTGCATCCAATTCCAAATGGATGGCCAAGATGTTGGTGAACCGAATACCCGATCTACTGTTTTACCAACTACTTATCCTTTTGATCAAGAATTTCATTTACTCTTAAACGTTGCCGTAGGAGGAAACCTTCCAGGCAATCCAAATGGTAGTACTTCTTTTCCGCAAACCATGGAAGTAGATTATGTCAGAGTTTATCAAGAAAAATAAATTATTTAATCACCAAAAATTATAATTATGAAAAAAGTTTACCTCTCGTTTTCTTTACTTTTTTTAGCGGCCATGAGTCTTTCCGCACAAACCCTGTGGGATAATTTCGAAGATACCCGAATAGGAACCTATGGATTTAACAGTGGAAGTTTTATACCCTACTTCGAAAATCCCGATCAATCCGGTGCTAATACAAGCCAAATTGCTGCATCTTACACCCGTAACGCAGCAGAACTCTTCGATGTAATTATTCTCGATGCACAAATGGCGGATCTCTCTGATTACCTTAGTGGAACAAAACAAATGAGTATTGATGTTTGGAGTCCAGTAGCAGGAACCACTGTACAAATAACCTTGGAAAATGATATTTTAGCCGAACCGGCTAATTTCCCTACTGGACGTCATAGTGTTTACCTTGCCACCACTTCCGTAGCTGGGGCTTGGGAAACACTTACCTTTTCCTTTGATAACCAACCGGATGCTTCCGTGGCCAATGACAATGTTAACCGAATCGTTCTATTGTTTGCACCAAATACAAATACTGGTGAGACGTATTTCTGGGACAATTTAAATGGTCCAGAACTGGAAAATGATCCTTGTGAGGGAGTAACTTCGAATCCAGATATTATCAATGATTTTGAATGTAATCAAAATTCAATTTATCTCTTCTCTCATTCAGGAGTTAATTTTAGAAGAGTCCTAAACCCTGACACCAATGGCAACGATTCTGAATATGCTGCCACTTACACCCGTAACGGTGGAGAAGAATTTGATGTTATAATCGGAAGATTCGACGGAAATCTAGCATTGGAAACAGACAATACCATCACACTTGATGTTTGGGACCCTGCAGCTCCTACAGAGGTCATTGTTTCATTACAAAATACAAATGGTGATGTTATTCTTGAAATGACCCAAACTACTACCACCAGCAGTAGTTGGGAGAGGCTCACCTATAATCCATCAGATGTTGCTGCTGCTACAGATATTGGCCAGTTTGTGATATTATTTGATCCAGGCAATTTCACTTCGGAACAATATTTCTGGGATAATTTCCAATTGAATGCTCCAACAGCCATCACGGATCTATCAGAGATTTCTGCTTTCCAAGCAACTCCAAATCCAAGTCAAGGTGAAACAATTTTTCAGTATAACTTAGAAAATGCAGTAAACGTCAATTTATCTGTTTTTGATATGAACGGGAAATTAGTTTCGCAGATTCTTTCTGAAAACCAAGCCGCTGGTACTCATCAGGCTACCTGGTTAGCTAATGATCTTCCAAATGGAATTTACTTTTACAATATGCTAATTAATGGAGCCACTGCTTCTGGAAAAATTGTTCTAAACAAATAGCATTAGTCAGCTCTAAAAATTAATACTCAAATTATTAATCTGAGTCTGCTAGCTCCAATAACGATAAGAAAAGTAACCATACTGAAATTATTCTGTGGTTACTTTTTTAGCAGATTCACAAATTTTCTTTTAATGAAGAATTTTACTTTTTTAGCTTGTTTGCTAATTTCCACTTTTGGATTCAGCCAAGTAAGCTTACCTATTGATTTTGAATCCACTACGATCAATTATGATCTTGCCGATTTCGGTGGAAATGCCTCTGGCTTTGTTGTCGATCCTACTGATCCAAACAACACGGTGGTACAAAGCAACAAGCCAGACTTTGCAGAGTTATGGGCTGGTACTACTGCTAGTAATGCAGGGCTTACCGAACCAATTCCATTTACCACTGCTGCCACAAAGATGACGGTCCGTGTTTGGTCACCTGATGCAGGTATTCCTGTTCGACTAAAGGTGGAAGATGCTACCGATCCTACTATTAGCGTTGAAACCGAAGCAATGACTACCATTGCCTTAGCTTGGGAAACGCTAGAATTTGATTTTAACAACGAAGCCGCAGGTACCGCTGCGATCAACCTTGCTAGTACCTATGATAAGGTTTCGATCTTTTTCAATTTTGGAACGACCGGTGCTATGGCAGGTAATAAAACTTATTTCTGGGACGATGTGGCTTTTGTAGAAGCTCCTACGGTTGTTATGCCTAGTCTGCCAATTGATTTTCAAAGTACCACCATTGATTATGATTTGACTGATTTTGGTGGAAATACTTCTTCCATTATTGAAGATGTGACCGATCCTGGCAACTTCGTTGTCCAAAGTACTAAATCTGATGCTGCAGAACTTTGGGCGGGTACTACTGCAAGCAATGCAGGACTCGCAGCACCCATTCCTTTCACCGCAGCTACAACTAAAATGACCGTTCGAGTTTGGTCTCCCGATGCAGGTATTCCCGTTCGACTTAAAGTGGAAGATGCTACCGACCCTACCATTAGTGTAGAAACCGAAGCAATGACTACCTCCGCCTTAACTTGGGAAACGCTAGAATTTGATTTTAACAACGAAGCCGCAGGTACGGCTGCGATCAACTTAGCAAACACGTATGATAAAGTTTCGATCTTCTTTAATTTCGGAACGACCGGAGCCATGGCAGGTGAAAAAATTTATTTCTGGGATGATGTAGCTTTTGTGGACGCTCCTGTAGCTATTCTTCCTAGTCTTCCTATTGACTTTCAAAGTACAACCATTGATTATGATTTGACTGATTTTGGTGGTAATACTTCTTCTATCATTGAAGATATTACCGATCCTGGTAACTTCGTAATTCAATCAACCAAATCTGATGCTGCAGAACTTTGGGCGGGTACTACTGCTAGTAATGCAGGACTAGCGGCACCCATTCCTTTCACTGCAGCTGAAACTAAAATGACTGTTCGAGTTTGGTCACCTGATGCAGGTATTCCGGTTCGACTAAAGGTGGAAGATGCTACCGACCCTACCATTAGCGTAGAAACCGAAGCGATGACTACCTCCGCCTCAGCTTGGGAAATCCTAGAATTTGATTTTAACAATGAAGCCGCAGGTACCGCTGCGATCAACTTGGCAAACACGTATGATAAAGTTTCGATCTTCTTTAACTTCGGAACTACTGGAGCCATGGCAGGTGAGAAAACTTATTTCTGGGATGATGTGGCTTTTGTGGAAGTCGTAACAGAAGGAATTGTTTTACCCGTAGATTTCGAATCTTCTACTATTGATTACGAATTTGGCAACTTTGGTGGCGGGTTATTAGAGTTAATTGACAACCCAGACCCTTCGGGTATTAACACCAGTGCAAATGTTGCTAGAATGATCAAAAACGCTCCAGAACCTTTTGGTGGTAGCTTTATGGATTTAGAAGCACCCATTGATTTTTCTGAAAATAATATATTCAAAATGAATGTATGGGCACCTGCTGTAGGAACTGCTGTTCTGCTAAAGGTAGAAAATCTGGCCGACCCTGGAATCTTTTTTGAACAAACAGCAACTACGACCACTGCAATGGCTTGGGAAGAATTAACTTTTGATTTTTCTGCTATAGATGCTACCCAATCTTACCAACGCATTGTGTTGATTTTTGACAATGGCACCGTAGGAGACGGTTCGGCAGCCTTTACCTATTTTCTCGATGATATCCGATTGGAAATGGGAGAGCCGGCACCACGTCCCGACCTTCCAATTACCTTTGAAGATACGGATTTAGATTATTCATTAACCGATTTTGGTGGCAACGCCAGTTCCATTGTAGTAGATCCTACGGACCCGAATAATCTAGTTGGTCAAGCGATCAAAACTGCTGGAGCAGAAATTTGGGCTGGTACAACTATTGGTGTGGCTGGACTAGAAAATCCGATACCATTCACGCCTACGGAAACAAAAATGACGGTAAGAGTTTGGTCTCCTGATGCAGGTACTCCAATTCGCGTAAAAGTAGAAGATGCCTCAGATCCTACCAGAAGTGTAGAAACCGAAGCGATCACTACCGTTGCCATGGCTTGGGAAACGTTAGAATTTGACTTTAGCAACGAAGCTCCCGGTACTGCGGCGCTTAACCTCGATTTTACTTTCGATAAAATTTCCATTTTCTTTAACTTCGGTACAGACGGTGCTACGGCAGGTGAGCAAACATATTTCTGGGATGATATGGAATTTGGAGCCTTAGTGGGAATCGAAGTTTTGGATGCTGCGGCAAACGGAATCAAAGTTTCTCCTAATCCAGCAAGCTACGAAGTCAATATCGAGTTTCCGGCTTCGTTCAATGAACCAGCAGAAATTCAGCTTTTGGACTTAACGGGTAGAATGGTTCAATACTTTGAGGTAGCAGATCAGCAAACTCGCCTTGAACTTGGTAGCCAGATTACTGGAATGTATTTTCTTCGAATACAATCGAACGATAAAGTATATCTTCAAAAATTGATGATTACCAAATAATTTTTCGACCAACTCTAAATTAAAAAATCCTCTGTGTAAATTTTACACAGAGGATTTTTCTTTACAAAAAGAAAAAAAACTAGATACCAAATCCTTCACTATTAAAGGTTTCTTCCACAAAAGCATCTGATTGACTATTGGTATTGTTTTTAACTTCCACTCTTAGTGTATTCATAAATGGCGAGGGGTCGGTTATCGGACTTTGATAGTACATATAATAGATACTATTTGAAGATTTCTGAATTTCTTCTTGAATGCTTAAAAACATATTCTGTAAGCCATTGACATCGGCCGCCTTAAAGTATCGATCTTGAGATTGAGCGAGGGTAATTAAGGACTCCTCATCCAAATCCGGACTTGTTAATGCTGCCACGAAACGTTTCTTACCATCAATGGCCCGTAAGGCATCCGCTAGGGTAATATTTGGAGTAGCATTATGTCTACCATCCGTAAAGATGATCAAACTACCATCTTCGATCCCAGTAATATCATAAACATCATTCCATAGACCTTCCATTTCTTCAATAGCACCATATAAGTTGGTGGAATTAATTAGATCCGTTTCAGGAATATTATTGATGGCAGCGATAAGGGCAGCTTTATCGGCGGTAAAATTTTGTAATAAATCGGTATTTGCATCAAAAGTATAAATAGCAATTTGTTGTTCCGGTAATTTCTGGTTGATCATAGCAATACATGCGGCCTTGATTTGCGGCACCAAACCTTCCACACTTCGAGTAAGGTCGAGTAGTAAAACGGTCTTTAAATCGAACGGAATAGCATCACGGGTAATCGTCAATTCTCCTTCTCGATCGATACTGCCTCCATTTTCAAAAACATCGAGATCTTCAACTTTAAGGCCAGAGACTCCTTGATGGTCAAAATCAGTCGCACGAAATAGAATTTGTACCTCACGGTCTTTAGGAATGACATTCATACCAATGGTTTCGAGACGAGTAAATTTACCCTGATTAGGATTGGTACGAATTTCATCTTTACCGCAAGCGGTCATGAATAATACAGTGGTTAATAGAAAAAGTAGGGGTTGAATGGTTTTTAACATAGCAATAAGTGTTGTTTTAAGAAATAACCCTTTAGGGGGATTGCCTGAGTAAGAAAGAGCGTTACCTCGATCTACTTATTTTGGTAAAACGTGAAAGGATCGTGCCAAGTATGTTAATTTTTTATAATAACAGTATTTTAACCTAATTTTCTTGAATTTAACAGTTCAAATACCCTTGAGAATAGAAATTGTTAAAAAAAATTATCCTTAACCCAACCTCTTTTTAATTCCGCACCGTCTTGCCTAATATACCAGAACTGGTTTTATTAATTTTTAAATAAAAAGTAGTTATGAAAATTTTCAACATTCTTTTCCTCCTTGCAACCGTAGCCCTTTTAGCTTCGAGTTGTACAAAAGACCAATGCCGCCAAGAAGTGGTTTATTTTAAATATAACCCCATACATGCGACCTACGATGCCATCCGTGCAGATATTCGCTCTGAGGCGCCTCGTGATTTAGAAAAGCCTGGAAAAATATATTTCTACCAAGACCATATTTTCATCAATGAATATCTCGAAGGTATTCATATCGTTGATAATTCAGATCCTGAGAATCCGACCCCAATAAGCTTTATTCCCATTTTAGGTAATATTGATATGGCTATCAAAAACAACCAGTTAATCGTAGACAACTATACAGATTTACTTACGCTTGACATTTCAAACCTGAATCAAGTTCGACTCTTGAATCGTCAAGAAGATGTATTTGTCATGTCGTCGGATGAGGTAGGCGTAATTGTCAGTTATGAAGCGGAAGAAGTGAGGGAAGACGTAGATTGTGATTGGGAAGGTCGAAATGGAGGAATTTTCTTTGGAGGGGATTTCTTCGATAGTAACGCCGCATTTTCCGCGGAAACAGGGATACCGAATACTTCACCAACTGGAAATATAAATTCAGGTGCACCATCTACTGGTAGTGCAGGTTCTTTTGCTCGATTTACATTGTATGATGACTATCTTTATATTGCCCAAAATTGGACCATCCGAGTATTTGAAATAAGTGACCCATCTGCTCCGAATGAAGACATTTCTGTAAGTGCTGGGACTAATTCAGAAACTGCCTATGTTTATAAAGATCATCTTTTTATTGGTGGAACTACCGGAATGAATATTTTTGATCTGAGCGACCCTTCTAGCCCCAATTTCATCTCTGGTTACTCGCACATGATTGGATGTGATCCAGTGGCTATCAGTGGAGATTATGCTTACGTAACCATACACCAAGACAACACCTGCCGAGGAGATCTCAACCAGTTGGACGTATTGGACATTTCAGATATTTTTAATCCAATCCTTAAAGAATCATTCGCTATGGAAAACCCACATGGTTTAGCAGCAACTCCAGAGGCATTATATCTTTGTGAAGGAGAATTTGGGCTGAAGATATTTGACAATAGCGATCCTTTAGAAGTAGGCGAAAAGCTACTTTTCCACTATGATAATTTCGAAGCCTACGATGTTATATATTTACCTGGGCAAGAAGATATTCTATTGTTGATTGGGGAAGATGGATTTTACCAATTTGATGTTAGCGATCCTTTGCAACCAAGAGAAATTAGCCACATTCCTGTAATAAAAACCTAAAGAAGTTTTTCAACCACCTGCAAGCGGAGTTTATGAAATGTCATAGACTTCGCTTTTTCTGAATGGAAAGATGGCTTTATTCATACGTTCATACTCATACGTTTATACGATATACGTTTACTAAACCTACTCTAAAATACGTGGATAGGTTTAGTAAACGTGTTCGTGTAAACAAAATAAAACACCGACCAATGGATACCATAAAAAAAATTACGCTATTTATCATTTTCCTTTGTTTATCCACCCTAGTTTGGGGGCAAATAGGCGTCCCCAAAACATTACATTTAAAGGATGGTAGTTTCCTTTTGGGAAGTTTGGTTGGAAAATCAAACGAAGTGTATATTTGGCAATTAACGGATGGCACTCAAATCACCTTACCTAAAGATCAAGTTCGTTTTATTAAAGAGCAGAAAGAAAATTTCATGCATATCAAGAATGGGAAAATCAAAAAATCAAAAGGTTTTTATGGGTTGATCATGGCAGGAAGTTTATTTGAAAAAAAGCTAAATGAATGGTCTCAAGAAGACCATTCCTTATCAGTAAATTTGACAGTAGGTTATCAATTGAACTCAAAAATTTCACTCGGTCTTGGGACTGGTTTCGATGCTTATGGTACCCCAATTATACCCCTATTTTTAGATCTCAGAGGAGATCTTCTGAATACCGCAGTCACACCTTATTATAAACTCTCCCTCGGATACGGTTTCGACCATCCAACAACGGAACAAAAAAGCAATGACGATATTGAGTATAATGGTGGCGTTCTACTCCATCCCTCCGTCGGTCTAAAATTTTACACGTGTGGCAATTTGGCTTGGCTACTTGATTTTGGATATCGTTTTCAACGGTACGATCGAGCTTTTAGTTGGGAAGCCAATCCTCAACGTTGGACTTTACAGCGAACAACCTTTCGGATTGGAATAGAATTTTAGCGTATTGCGGTGGAAGCTATTAGTAGAGGTTAATCAGAAAACAGGTGCAAAACACGAGATTTTCTGGTATATTTGTTCCTCAAAATTAGCTTAAATTATGTTTGACAATCTTAGTGAAAAACTCGAATCGGCCTTTCAAGGTCTGAAGGGAGACGGCAAATTGACAGAAATCAATATTGCGCAGTCCGTTAAAGATATTCGTCGTGCTCTCGTCGCGGCAGATGTAAACTACAAAATCGCAAAAGAGTTTACGGATAAAATTAAGAACGAAGCCCTAGGTACTCGGAATGTTCTAAACGCAGTAAAACCAGGGGAAATGATGATCAAGATCGTCATGGATGAAATGGTGGAATTGATGGGCGGTCAAGCCGTAGGGATCAATACTTCTGGCAAACCCGGTGTTATATTAATCTCTGGTCTACAAGGTTCCGGTAAAACCACTTTCTCCGGTAAACTAGCCAACTTCTTAAAAACAAAGAAAAAGAAATCGCCCTTATTGGTTGCCTGTGATGTTTATCGTCCTGCGGCCATCGATCAGTTGACCGTCATTAGTGAGCAAATCAAAGTTCCTATTTTTAAAGATGAAGAAAATAAAGACCCTGTAGAGATTGCCCAAAATGCGATCTTACACGCCAAGACCCATGGCTTTGATGTGGTGATTGTTGATACGGCTGGACGATTAGCAGTAGACGATCATATGATGCGGGAAATAGAAAATATAAAAAATGGGATTGAGCCTTCTGAGACGCTTTTCGTCGTGGACTCTATGACTGGACAAGATGCCGTTAATACAGCCAAAGCGTTTAACGAACGAATCAATTATGACGGAGTAGTCTTGACCAAACTTGATGGTGATACGCGTGGTGGAGCGGCCTTATCCGTAAAGTACACAGTAGGTAAACCGATCAAGTTTGTAAGTACTGGGGAGACGATGGAGACTATTGATGTTTTCCATCCAGAACGAATGGCGCAGCGTATTTTAGGCATGGGTGATATTGTTTCTTTTGTAGAAAAAGCACAAGAACAATTTGACGAAAAAGAGGCAGCGCGAATTGAGAAGAAGATTAAGAAAAATAAGTTTGACTTCAATGATTTCCTTGGTCAATTGAATCAGATCAAAAAAATGGGTGATCTCAAAAGTTTGATTAATATGATTCCTGGAATGAGTAAGATGACCAAAAATTTGGACATCGATGATAAAGCTTTCAACAAAGTAGAAGCTATTATCCAATCCATGACGCCGCAGGAAAGAGGAAATCCAGAATTACTAAACATGAGTCGCAAGCGCCGAATTGCAAATGGCTGCGGTCATAATATTCACGAGATCAATATGTTTATTAAGCAGTTTGATCAGATGAGAAAAATGATGCACAAGATGAGTAAAGGAAAAGGCATGCAAGGTATGATGGGTGGGATGAAAAAGTAGATTAGATTGTTTAAGTGTTGAATAGTTGAATTGATTTGAAACCATCACTATCGTCTTAATACTCATTCAAAAAGACCGCAAAATTTGATTTTGCGGTCTTTTTGTTTTTAATGTTATCCTACCTTTTCTAAAGACATATTACCTAATTCCTTTCATCATCTTATCTTCCTCACTATGTGGAGAAGCAAAAATGCTCAAATTAAAAAAGGGTGCATTGGTCGCTCTTAAATTAAATCCTGTCGAAACATTATTCTTTGCTTCGAATCGCGTTTTCAAATTGTATTGATAACCTACTTCAGCTCCTACCCAAACCCATGGAATGATTCTTCGTTGATATTTTACAACTGCTTTAAGGTGAGATTGATTATATGCGAAATCTAAGTCAGGACTCCCCTCTTGAGGTATATCCAATCTGAAATTTTTATTCCCAAATTGTATTCCTGTTAACATTATATTACCTGGAGAAATATTATGACGAAGATTTATAAAAGCGGGAAGCAATGCTTCAATACCCCATTTGGGTGAAAAGTTTTTGTTTAAAAGAAAGAAAGGAATCACATTAAATCTGCGAAAATTTTTAGAAACATTAAGTGCAATTCCCCATTCAAAATCCTCACTAGGTTTTACGCCGTACACTCCAAATGCTCGATAAGAGGCGTACCGATTATTAAATTTTCCCAATCCATTAAAATTTCCGCTAACGGTATACTGCAGTTGTACCGCTGCATAAATACGTTCATTAAAACTTTTATTCAATGTTAAATTAAACGAGTTGCTTTTTAGCGTATTTTCGTTGAGGTTAGCAATAACAGGAAGATGCGTACTGCCGATCTCTGTAAAATTAAAACTTTCTTGATAGTATTTATAGCCTAGCAATACTTTAAAGTTTTCCTTTAATAAAAGCGGAGCCTTAAGTTTAATTTCTAAGTTTTCCCATTTTCCGTATTTATTAGTAAGATTGCCTGAATCTTCTTTTGTATTGGTCAATTGCCCAGCGCCACGATTTCCATATTTGATTTCTAATCCTTTGGAGCGGCTCTTATTCCGTACTCCAGGCTGACAAAATGATTTTACTTCTAAATTGTCAACATCAATGTCAACTCCCGGCACATCGGTTATTACTTGCCCTGATAAGGGACCAGTAAGACAGAAAAATATAATAAATGACCAATAAAACTTCAACTTTCTAAGGTTAAGTAGTGAGTAAAAGAGATTTTCGAAGCTTTGGGAGCGTAAGAGATTGGTCAAAGATAGTATTTGTAAGAATATTTTTAAACGTAAGAATTAGAAAAATGTTCGATTTAGGACTATTTGACCTATTTTCAAGCCACTTAGAAATGAACGCCTAGTGGAATAGATTTATTTTAACAATACTTTAAACCCTTGATAATTTATATTTTTGTTACTTGTACGTTATAGAAATGAAAACTAAAACATTAATCTATTAAAACACCTAAAGATGAAAAAGTACACCTTTCTATTTTGTTGCTTGGCCCTCATGATGAGCGCCTGTATGGACGACGATGACAATTTGAATCGATTATCCTTTGATGGAGACAATGAATCTGGCCCTATATTAGACGCGGCCACTTGGCAAGCTGGTGTTCAGTTTACACCTGCTGAAACGGCCGAATTCACTGGGTTACGACTAACACAAGTTGAATATTTCATAGGGCTTGCTCCAGCTGGAGCGGATATTTTGATCTATGGCCCCGGAGTAAATAACCAGCCTGGTGATTTATTATATCAAGCATCGGTTGGCAATAGTATTAATCAAACTCGTTGGAATACGCACCGGATTGCTACTCCAATCGATATTACAGGAGAAGAAATCTGGATTACCGTTGGACTGGTTCATGATGAAGTTCAACAATCTATTGGTTGTGATGCTGGTCCGACCGAGCCAGGCGGAGACTGGTTGTGGTCTAGTCTTGATACCCAATGGAGAACTTTCAGTGATCGTACGGGTGAGAGTGTAAATTGGAATATAAGAGGGGTTGTGGAAGAATAGGATCGATTATTTGATGTGCGGATGTGCGGATGTGCAGATTATTTGATTTGTGGATGTGCGGATGTGCGGATTATTTGATTTGTGGATGTGCGGATGTGCAGATTATTTGATTTGTGGATGTGCGGATGTGCGGATTGATTTTTTTAGAGTTCCTTGTGAAAATTATTAGGCTGATAAAACCTAATTTTGTTGGTTTCTGCCTACTATAATATAGCTACCATAAAATTGGAAAAGGGTTGTAAATAAAAGGACAATTAGGGACTGTTCAGAAAAGTGTGTCAAATTTAATTTGAAATTTCAATAACAAATTCAAGCTCAATCGCAAAACTTAAAAACGACTGCCTGTAATCAACTGATAATCGCGTCTTTAAAAATTCTTATTTTACGTTAGAGGGAAATTTGAAATTGTTTTTGACATTGAACTGAGTGTATAACAAACTAGGGGAATTAAAATAGAGCGAGTGGGAAAAGAAAT
>CAZYAC010000028.1:0-1690 GCA_964645475.1 uncultured Saprospiraceae bacterium
AATCGGGAACTATTAATCCAGCTATTTTTTTTAAAACAAAAGGGCATGTAGGGAAAATCATCACTGGAGCACCTGCTGATTTAGTTTTACTCAATGAGAATCCTTTGGAAGATATTCGAAATGCTCAAAAAATTGAAGGAGTTATGATTGGAAAAAATTGGCTCTCAAAAAAAATAATTCAATCTCGATTAGATAAAATTGCAAAGGCTTATGAAAACTAGAAGGATCAAATTAAAGAGATCCTAATGATAAAATAATAACTATCATTTCAAATTTTGACGTCAAGCATATACAGCAGATTCAATAACGCCCCTGCCAGAATCCCGCAACTCGCCAACAAAAACGTACCTGCTTATTGACACCTGTAGATACAGAAAACAGTCTACTTTACTAGAAGCCTACAATTTTATAGTAAAAATCTAGCGATAAAGTGGGAATAAATTATTTTTTCTAGTAATATATATAACAGAATTAAAATCTTTTGCTATTTTGTGTGATGCTTTCTGGAAAACTAATAGGACTTTCTTCTATAATAGTTTTATGAGATAAAAGTGCAGAATTTTTCTTCCAGTCAAGCCTGCCTGTCCGGCAGACAAGGAACCGCACCAGCGGTTGGGGTATCCCACAGAATGGGAGGAAAAGACAATTTTTTAGCCACACGAAATTATTTAGCACAAAGTCTAAATATAAGGTCTATTTATTTCACATTATCCAAGGAGGAATTAGGAAGCATGTAATGTATGGAGTATACATTCACAATTATTTTTTAGTCTGATCAAGAGACTGTTTGGTTAACCTATGTCAGCGGGCGAGACTTCCCTGTCTGACTGGAGTCATTCAGGCAGGATGGAGGTGCGGGCTGCAAAAATAATACACTTTGTGGAACCATCTCCTAATCAAAAAATAACCAAACGAGTAAAGTCAGATCTTGTTCTTGCCATAGCTGCTGAAACAATCCTGAGAATAATTCTGTGCTTGCTATAATAATACATATTAACTAAATGAAAACCAATATGATAAACACACTCATCTTATCTAGTCAACCTCCCGAAAGCGGAATTCTTGAAAAAAAAATTGCTAAATGCTGTTCAAGACTTTCTATCTCTTCTATTTCTTATAATGATAATGTCTTTCCAACCATTCTTGATATTCAACCCCAGTTAGTTTTTTTAGAACTTGAAAATAATCCTGTATCCTATTACACGCAGATTTTGGAAATAAGTCAAAATAAAAAATTTGAAACAATAATGGTCTCCTCCAATAGGAACTTTATTTATGAGATTTCTAAATATAAAATAAGTGGTTACTTGTTAAAACCAATTGATACTGATACCTTAATTAGTACCGTAGATCATGCCATTAAAAGAATCGAACGAAATTATACCATTCACAAAGAACAAAAAAAAGCAAAAAACAATAAAACTTCTGTTATTGGTATTCCAACCATGGAAGGATATGAGTTTTTGCCAATAGAAGAAATAGTTCGCTGTGAAAGCTATCTTAAATGCACTAGGATTGTTGTAAAAGGAAGGTCTGATGTTATTAGTTCTTACAATATCGGTGAATTTATAAAAGCGTTAGGCGAAAATAATTTTTATCGCCCCCACCAGTCCCACCTGATTAATTTAAACAAAGTTCAACGATACTTAAAAGAAGGTACGATTATCATGCAGGATAATTCTTCTGTACC
>CAZYAC010000028.1:1790-5378 GCA_964645475.1 uncultured Saprospiraceae bacterium
TCATGGGGAAAGAAGTCGAAAGAATCTTTATGACAAACGAGTTTCATCCTGATGCTATAGTTGATGATTTTGATACGAATACAGATGTCATTGTACAGTTAAAGACAGGAGAGAAATACATCGCATCTTTTATTACTTATCAAAATGTCGAACGTACGCGCAAAGAAAATCTGGAATCTGGTGATTTTATAAAAGGAAAATATTTTTGGAAAAAGCAAATGGTTTTAATTGAAGATTGTAAAAAAGAAACCATCGGAGAAGTAGTTAAACATTTACTGGAAGAAGGTGATTTTGATGCCGTATTTAAGAAAATTACAGACTGATTATTTAAAGGAAAATGAATGATTTACAAGTCATTGGAATTAATTAGACGAAAATTAGAAGCTTATATCAATTTTCAACTTGAATTGGAAGCTCAAACTAAAGCGGCAGCCATCGCAGAGCGTACCAATAGTCCATTGATGCCCATTCCGCCAGAAACAGAAGTCGTATCTCTTGAAAATGTGGCTTTATTTGAATCCATAAGAGAAGATGATGACCATCCAAAAATTTTGATGAGTTTGGTTAATGTAGAAGAGGAAGCTACTTTGAAGAATAATCCATACTACCGCACTACAAAATTAAATGGGGAGGTAGATTATCAGAATCCTCCTATATATATAAATTTATATGTTCTCATTACTGCAAACCATACAGCATATAAAACGGCTGTAAAACGTCTTTCATTAATTCTACAATTTTTTCAAAGTCAAAAGGTCTTTACTGTACCAAATTCTTTTGCTCCAGAAATTTCTGGAGATTTAGTTTTTTCTGATGAAGATAATAAAGCGGTTAAATTAAATATAGAATTATTTTCCATGACTTTTGAACAGGTTAACCATTTGTGGGGATCTCTTGGCGGCAAGCAGTTACCATTTGCCTTATATGTCATGCGATTAGTCAAAATTGAAGATAAACTTAGACAAAAAGGTGGAGGTAGTATTTTGGAAGTTCAAATCAATGAATCCTTATCATGAATTTAGCTTATAAAAAAATAGCAGAAATTCAACTATGGCATGACTACTATCTTGCCAAGGATGCTAGTGATACAGAGTATTGGTTGGATAGTTATAATATTCTGAATGATATTGATTTTATTCCAACTCCTGCCTGTAAGGAAGCGCTGAAGAATCACAAGATCGTCTTCAAGAAAACACCAACTGGTTTTCAACTATTCGCAAGAGTAGTTCCTTCAGATTTTGATGCCTCTTTATCGAAGAGTTTTATTTTTTTAGATGACCAAGTTAAGTTTGATTTTTTTATAGAAGTTAAGAATTCCTATTTTTTCAATTATACCAATATAAGATTTACGGATCAAAATAAAATATTTTACTTCAGCAATAAAGGAAAGGCAGCGCTTCCCTCAGGCGATCATTTTTTAACGGTACCTCACCCGAATGTCGCTTCCTTTTCTGTAGGAGTGCAACTTGGTGATATTGTTGAGAATGGAGGAAAGCTTCACGAACTAAATAAAAATATTTCGATAGTTACTCCTTTTAATAGTACAGATGCCTTTGAGATAAGTGATGATCAGCGTAGGTATGTTACGACTCAGGATGCTTTGCAATGGCAAGGTACCAGATATGAATTCAAAGACCCAAATAATGCGAACCCTGGAGAAGTAATTCAATTTTCTCTAGTCGATATGGATGGAAATAAGGTCGATTTGGGAAAGATCCCAAGCACGAACCAAAAACAATCTCATTATCGAACACCCTTAGATGCTTCAAAAGCACTTAGTCATACAATTGACTTGTCTAATGTAAAGCAAGGAAAATATACGATGAGTATAAATAGAATAGCGGGAGTGATTTCGGAAGATTTCTATTTACTAGCTAAAAATGAAAGGCCCAATGCGTTTGGTCTGATAGAATTAATACCCACAGATGCCCCATCAGGATTTATTAATAATCAAAATAACGAATCCTTAATTGAGCCAAAGACTTATCAAATTCGCTTTAAAAATAGAACTACTGCATGGCAATATTTTGACAAGGAGAATGCTCCAATTATAGCTGCCGGGAATGAAGAATTGAAACCCCTACAACAACAACCTACTGAATATAAATTGACGTTGTCTTCCGGAGCTAGTATCATCGCTCCAGATCCAGACATATTTATCATATACCCTGACAATAACAGTGGAATAATCGAAAAAATATATTCTAAAACATATTTGAACCTTAAAAATTAAATATTATGCCTAGTACCTATAAAACTCCTGGAGTTTATATCGAGGAAGTATCTACTTTCCCACCTTCCGTCGCACCTGTCGAAACGGCTATTCCTGCCTTTATTGGGTATACAGAAAGAGCTACAAAAAATGGAGAGGCAATTTTCAATGTTCCAACTAAAATCGGATCATTTGTAGAATTTGCTCAATACTTTGGAGATGCCCCACCAAGGGGTGTTAATATAAGACTGGATGGCGACAATCAGTTTATTCGGTCAGAAATGCAGGCTAGTGTTAGACGCTATTATTTGTTTGACAGTTTAAGACTATTTTATGCGAATGGAGGAGGAGATTGTTATATCGTTTCTGTAGGAAACTATTCCGCTAGCCCTGAACTTGGTTCTGCCGGACCTGTACTCACTGGAATTTTAGGTGGATTAAAAGCGTTAGAAAAGTTTGATGAACCTACTATTATTGTTTCACCAGATGCGACTTTAATAAATGGGAATGGAATGTATTCTTATCAACAACAGGCATTAGCGCAATGCGCTAAATTGCAAGACAGAGTTTTTGTAGGAGATCTATTGCAAAACAATGAATCTATAACTGGGGAAACTTTTGATGAACGAGTTGCTCAAATAAGAAACAATATCGGAATCAACAATTTAAAATATGGCGCATTGTATACGCCATGGCTTAGAACGACACTTCCCGCCAATCTTCGTTACAGAGATGTTCTTTTTGCTAGAGAAACATTTCCGACAGATGCAACTATTTCCAGAGGCATCCTTTTTGGGATGACTTCTGATACGGATATTAGAAATATCATTTTGGATACAGAGACTGCCTCTAGCGCAGCTAATAGTTTCGAGATTTTAGTGGATCCTAATGCAGCAGGTAATATTCTAGATGGAGCGGCAGATCTTAATGGAGCTTTGAAGGATATTTCAGATGAAGTGAATTCTTTTTTATCAAATTTTTCGGATGCAAATGGTTATTTAGCGGTAGACAATGATGGAGACCTACAGGCACTTTATGCTAAACTGATGGAAGTATATGCTAGTATCCAATCCGTTAATTTAGGGTTGTCTCCAAATGGTGCATCAGGAGATTTTAAACTTCAAAATGATATTCAAGATATTGTTAATGATACTGGCACCGATTTTACTGCTTTGACGACTCACCACATATTCATTGACTCAGCAAGTGCAAATGACTTAGAGCTTCTTTCCAATAATGCTGATTTTCAAGCTGCGTTAGATCTCTTCGGTATTGTGGCTGCAGATCCAAGTGCAGTTGATTTAGATCCAGTGACGGCTAATTTATATTACACGCAGGTAGCCATTGAGGCATTAGAGAGTGAAATAAACGGAGAT
>CAZYAC010000028.1:5478-17790 GCA_964645475.1 uncultured Saprospiraceae bacterium
GCTGTAGCTGCTGCTATTGGTGTGACTTCTACGCCCATTACCTCCAGAGTCAACATGGCAGCAAATGCCGCTATCCGTTCCATCGCATCGATTAATGGATTCTTTGGCTCTGTTTTATCAGCAGCTCAAAGTTATGAGTCTACCTTTAATTCAAGTTTAAAAAATGCTTTTGGATTGTATAAATCATTAGTAAGCAGAGCAGAACAAGATTTAATGGTATTACCACCGAGTGGGGCAATGGCAGGTATTTATGCAAAAGTGGATGAAGAGAGAGGGGTGTGGAAAGCTCCCGCAAATGTGAGTCTATCCTCTGTATCTGCTCCTTATGTCAATCTCAATGCTTTTGATCAAGAAGAACTCAACGTTGATGTCAATGCAGGTAAGTCCATCAATGCTATCCGTGCTTTTACTGGCAAAGGAGTACTAGTCTGGGGAGCGCGTACTTTAGCAGGCAATGACAATGAGTGGCGTTATGTTCCAGTCCGACGATTTTTCAATTTTGCAGAAGAGTCAATTAAAAAAGCGACCGAACAATTCGTGTTCGAACCCAATGATGCGAACACTTGGGTGAGGGTTAGAGCGATGATCGAAAACTTTTTGACCCTGCAATGGCGAGCTGGGGCTTTAGCAGGTGCCAAACCTGACCATGCCTTTTTTGTAAAAGTAGGCTTAGGAGAAACCATGACTTCTCTAGATATTTTAGAAGGAAGAATGATTGTCGAGATAGGTATGGCAGTAGTTCGACCTGCTGAGTTTATCATCTTGAGATTTTCTCATAAAATGCAAGAATCATAATTTTCATAACAAAATAAATATAAAAAAATGACAGAATATCCATTACCTAAGTTTCACTTTCAAGTGGAATGGGGCGGAGCAAGCTTAGCCTTTACGGAAGTCTCCGGATTAGATATAGAAACAGAGGTTATCGAATATAAACATGGACTCAGCCCAGAGCACTTTAAGACCAAGATGCCTGGCATGCGAAAGTTCAGTAATATTACCCTAAAAAGAGGTACGCATAAAGGAGATAATAACTTTTTTGAATGGTTAAATACAACGGCTTTAAATACCGTAGAGCGACGAGACTTGACCATTAGTTTATTAGATGAATCACATGCTCCGGTTGTGATTTGGAAAGTCAAAAATGCTTTCCCTGTAAAATTACAATCGACTGATCTAAAATCAGATGGTAATGAAGTAGCCATTGAAACATTGGAGCTGGCTCATGAAGGATTAGTTATTCAAAACGGTTAATTAGACTGCCATGACTGAATATTATCCTCATCCAAGTTTTCATTTCAAAGTAGTATTCAACCTTAAGGAAGGTGATGTTGATCACCGCTTTCAAGAAGTCTCTGGTATCAATGCTGAAATCACAACAGAAGAGATAAAAGAAGGTGGTCTTAATGAGTACACACATAAACTTCCCGTAAGAGGTAAATACAATAATTTGATTTTAAAGCGTGGAATGTTGATTGATTCTACTGTGATTAAATGGATGAAGGATGCCATTGAAGAATTTACCTTTCAACCAACGGAGGTTATGGTGAATTTGCTAAATGAAGAACATCAATCTATTGCTGCTTGGGAATTTGTGGGTGCCTACCCGGTCAAAATGTCTATCTCTGATTTGAAGGCAGAAGAAAACGCATTTGTGGTTGAAACGCTCGAATTGGCATATCAAACTTTTAAACGAAAACAATAATTTATCATGCCTGTAGAGATTAGAGAATTAACGGTAAAAGTCACCGTACAAGATACCAATAAGCCAAGTGGTGGTGCCAATTCATCGACTGATGAAAATAAAGCAGAGATTATTGAAGCGTGTATTGAAAAAGTAATGGAATTGTTACAACAAAAACAATTAGATCGATAGTATATGGGTACACTCAAAAAAATGATCATCGAGGCTTATACAACGGAGGACTACTCCGGATCTCCAGTAGATACTTTTAAAGTAATGTTTAACCCTGAAAACTATTCACGAAAGTATGCTGTAAAGTATAAAGATCGACAAGGTGCTGGAGACACAGCTAGCCCACAAATTTTCGAGAGTATTGAACCTGAAAATTTTGATTTTACTTTCACAATAGACGGTACTGGTGTTTCAGGGCAAGACGTGGTTGTTCATGAAAAGGTAGAACATTTTCTAGATGTAACAGGAAGAAATAATGGAGAAATACATCGCCCCCACTATTGTCTCATTTCTTGGGGAAAACTTTTGGTAAAAGGAGTCCTGAAATCTGCGGATATAAATTACAAGTTATTTACGCCTGATGGAAAACCAATTCGAGTAGAAATCAAAGCCTCTTTTGCAGGAGCTATGGAGGACCAACGAAGGGTAGCAGAGGCGGATAATACTTCGCCTGACTTGACGCATAGAAGAATTGTTAAGCAAGGAGATCATTTACCATTAATGGTTTCAAAAATTTATAACAACCCAGTACCTTATTATTTGCAGGTGGCTGCTTTTAATGGGTTAAATAATTTTCGAAGATTAAGGTCAGGAAGACAATTGTTTTTTCCACCAGTGAAAAATGAAAAGAAATGAGCGATGAAAGAAATATACCAACCGCTGCTAGTGCTGATCGACCGACTTTCACTATCCTATCTAACGGGAGTGAACTTAAAGAAGAATACCAAGTATTGTCTATCAATGTAAGTCGGATAGCCAATCGTATAACTGCTGCCACGATTATTCTTTTTGATGGAGAACCAGCTAAAGAAGATTTTCCAGCTAGTAATTCAGCGGACTTTATTCCAGGTACAGAGATTGAAATTCAAGCTGGTTATCACCGGGAAGAGGAAGTGATTTTCAAAGGAGTGGTTGTTAAAAACAAAATTCGATCCTATAAAAATAAACCTGCTACGCTTAGAGTATTTTGTAAAGATGAAGCAGTTAAATTAACTGTTGGACGAAAAAGTAAATATTTCTATGAAGTTTCTGATGCAGATGTTCTAGAAGAAATTATCGACGACACAGGCTTATCTTCTGATGTCGAAGCTACAGATACGATCCACCAAGAGTTGGTACAATTTAATACAACGGATTGGGATTTTTTAGTTTCTCGTGCAGAGATGAATAACAAATTAGTTTTTACAGAAGATGGTACGATTAAAGTAGCTACCCCCGATTTGGGACAAGAGCCTGTTCTTAATTTATTATATGGCGGAAATGTTTTGGATTTTGAAATGGAATTAGAATCTCGGCAACAGTTTGAAGCAGTGAATGGATATGCTTGGAGTGCTGCTGATCAAGAATTGATTGAGGTGGAAGCAAACAAACCATCGGGAAGTTTTCCTGGAAACTTGTCAGGAGACGATTTGGCAAAAGTTATTGGACTAGAACAATTTGAATTAAGACATGCAGGACAATTAAAAGATACCGAATTACAAAGTTGGGTCGATACCCAGTGGTTAAAAAGTCAACTTTCTAAAATAAGAGGAAGGATAAAAATTCAAGGCGTTAGTATAGTTCGCCCAGGAAATGTACTCGAAATGAAAGGCGCAGGAGATCGATTTAATGGAAAAGTATTTATCTCAGGCGTCCAACATGATATCAACCCTCAAAATTGGGAAACTAACATTGAAGTTGGATTATCTCCCAATTGGTTTTGTGAAGAATATGATGATATAAGTGTAAAACCATCACATGGATTAATACCAGCCGTCAACGGTTTACAAATCGGATTAGTCACAGCCTTGGAAGGTGATCCAGAAGGGGAAGATAGGATACAAGTTCGTATTCCAATGATTGATCCAAATGAAGAAGGCGTATGGGCAAGAATAGCCACCCTAGATGCTGGTGAAAATCGAGGATCTGTTTTTCGACCAGAAATTGGAGATGAAGTGGTACTAGGTTTTTTAGATGATGATCCTCGAAATAGTATTGTTATGGGTAGCCTGCATAGTAGTGCAAAACCAGCTCCAATACCACCTGCGGATGATAATCATGAAAAAGGAATCGTATCTCGTAGTGAAATGAAATTAGTTTTCAATGATGAAAAAAATACGATTCAGATAGAAACGCCGAAGGGGAATATCATTCTTTTAAGTGAAGAGGATGGAGGCATTACCATCGAAGATGAAAATGGAAATAAGATACAGACTTCTTCAGATGGAATTTCTATCGAAAGTGTAAAAGACATTTCGCTGAAAGCATCAGGAGATATAAAACTAGAAGGAGTAAATATTGAATGTAAAGCCAATGCTAATTTTAAAGCAGAAGGCTCAGCGGGAGGAGAAATCTCTTCATCAGGAACTACCGTTGTAAAAGGTTCCATCGTTCAGATTAATTAATAAAAAAAATAACATGCCTGCAGCAGCAAGAGTCACAGATGTAACTACTCATGGCGGAACAATAGTGGGACCAGGTATTCCTACCGTATTGATTGAGGGTATGCCCGCAGCAGTTGCCACCGATAATCACGTATGTGCCTTACCCCCTTCTGGACACGCGCCGACAGTAAGTATCTTTCCAATTGGGAGTACGACCGTTTTAATTGGAGGTAAACCTGCATTACGAACTTCGGATACTTGTCTTTGTGGAGCTGGTGCCGCTGTGGGGGCTGTTACAGTTTTAATAGGTTAACTAAATTGACTATGATTTTAGAAACTAATGAAAAACGATACTTAGGTACGGGATGGACTTTTCCGCCTACCTTCATGGAAGGTGGAAGGTTAGTTGAAATGAGTTCAGAAGAAAAAGACATCCAAGAGAGTCTGCATGTTCTTTTGACGACTCGTATAGGGGAACGGATACTCCAACCCAAATATGGATGTAATACGGAGAAATTATTATTTGAACCCTTAGATACCACCTTGCAAACCTATATGCAAGAGGTCATCAAAACGGCAATTCTTTACTTTGAAGCAAGAATAAAATTAAATAGCGTAGACTTAGTTCCAGAACCAACCGAAGGTAGAATTTTAATAGAAGTT
The DNA here is from genome assembly GCA_964645475.1 of uncultured Saprospiraceae bacterium. Lineage (GTDB taxonomy): Bacteria > Bacteroidota > Bacteroidia > Chitinophagales > Saprospiraceae > JALZUU01. The sequence continues at coordinate 10,420 of CAZYAC010000028.1, forward strand.
ACTTATACCATAAAGGGGACCAACAGCAGATACAATTATGTTTATCCATTCTACATTGAAGAAGGAATAAACATTAACAATACGCCATGAAGCCAGATTGTAACATATTGAACCCTCTTCAAAGGGATGGCTTAAGTCAAGATAAACGACTCATCCGTGCCTTACATCCATCACACGTTTTGATGGATGAAAGAGATATTTCCGATCTGTTACTTTATGCGAAAGAGTATGCCAAGCTTATCCAATTTTATTCTCTGGAAAATCAACCTATTGGTGATTGGGAAAAATTTATCACCTCAGATGTCACTACGCTAGTGGCCATGATTCAAAAATTTGATAATCAAAAATATAAAGACGAATTCAAAGTCGCATCAGATGAGACCTCACCTGATTTTAATGCGCAAATAAAAATTATCATTAGTCTGATTAGGGTGACGAATGACTGGTTTACTAGAACGAACAAAGAACTTAAATTATATCAAGCCATCGAGCGGGTGGTTAACGCTGTCCTTAACAATTCTCTTGTAAATGTGTTGTCTTATGGGAAAAGAATAGAAACGATAGATGCTACGGTATTAGCGTTGTCAGAATTAGATATCTCTTTTTCAACGATAGATGTTGATAGTATCCAAGAGGATAGTTCATTTTTTCCTTCAGCAGATTTAACGAATTCGGATGAAGAAGCAATTGCTCTTAGAAAAGTCAAAAAAATATTTGATCCTGTTTATGAAGGGGTGATAAGTATTGTCTCACAGGCTCCAGGTTTTTTAGAAGAAACGCTTAAGGCGTATCATAAACATCAACCACATATTGCCTTGTTTCTGGCCTTTTTACAATTATTCAAAACTGCCCAAGATCATTTAAACACAATTACCAAGCGGCATTTAGATTTTTACTATCAAGAGGTGTTACAGTTAGGGTTGCGACCTGAACAGCCTGATGAGGTGCATATCGTTTTTAAATTAGCTAAGAATTTTCATGAAGAATTACTTGAAAAAGATACGCCTTTAAAAGCAGGTAAAGATGATCTTGGTGCCAATGTATTTTTCGCACTAGATAATGATATCGTCCTCAACAAAACTAAGCTATATGAAGATGGATTAAAAACTATTTTTTTAGAAAAAGATTACCAATCAATTTCAGGATCTAATTTTATTGATCATAATAATGAATATACGGTCTTAGATATTTTTGCAGCACCCAAGGCAAATACGCTTGATGGGATAGAAGTAGAACTGGAAGATAATGATAAATGGTTGACGTTAGGTGATGCTACGATGCCTGATGGAAGAGTAGGTTTTGCGATCAGCTCTCCATTGTTTTTATTGAAGGAGGGAGCCAGAACGATCACGGTAGTTTTACATGCCCAAGAAGACGGTCTCGTCATACCTAATGGAAATGATACCAACAATACCATAGCCCATGAAATGATGCACAATATTTTAGTGCAATATAGTGGCGAAGAAGCATGGCAGTCCTGTAAAACACGGAGCGTGCAAATATCTGAAGTTGGAGGAAATAAACTCATAACCTTTAATTTAATTATTACTGCTGATCAACCTCCAGCAGTTCAATTCAATAAAGAAGTTTTATCACCTGCCTTTAACACCATTCACCCTACCTTGTATTTTCTTTTTGATGAAAAAGGAGTGGCTGCTGAATTTTTATGTATTGGAAGAGCACCTTTGACTTCTGAGGTAGGTATTGATGAAAAGGTGCCAGCGTTTATAAGAGTCCAGATACTAGAATTTTTAAATGCTCCAGCTCTCGAAGCTGATTGGGCAGATATTGCTGCCATTGAACATCAAGATGGTCCTGTGTTTGATGATCCTACGGTCGGAACTGCGCCAGGCAATGAAGCAACAGGATACGATATAGGAGAGGATGTTGCACGAAGATTAATTCTAAGCAGAAATGCACTTTCGAACAGTGTTTTTGAAAATTTGGCTCAGGTAGTGGTAGTGCCAGGAATGGGCGTAGATAAAATGAATGACTTAATTTATTCGGTTTGTCAGAATAACAAATTTGCCAATGCTGAAATAAAAAATAGAGCCGCAAATTATGATCCAGCGGTAGAATATCAAAGGTTTGATATGGTGATTTATAAAGGCAAATTGTTTTATGCAGAAGCGCGCGTAAGAGGTAATGATCCCGATGTGGACGCTTCTCCATGGCGCCTTATTCCAAGTTCGAATCCATATCGATATTTCCAAAAAATGAATATTCTAAAAATGGATCTTAAGGTCTCCGTAGAGGGAATGAAAGATTTAATTTTAGAAAATGATGTGGGTGTAATTAATCCAGCTAAACCGTTTTTACCCTTTGGTCCTTTACCCAAAGCGGGGAGCAAATTCTATATTGGAAGTAATGAGATTTTTCAAAAAAGAATTATTGGGAATGGAAAAAATGGCTTCGAGATTAATGTAGAGTGGGCGGATTTACCAGAGGTGGGCTTTAAAGATTATTATGCAAAATATCTTCCAAATAATTTGATTCCTAATGGTGATGAGGACTATACGGCTGCTTTTGAAGTCTTAAAGGATCAAGAATGGAAGGGGGTGACTAATTTAACCTTTTTTGAAGATAACACGACCAGCCCGTCACCAAGATCGCCTTTAAGTCATCATACAATTAACGCTTTAGACAGAACGATAGAATATGCTGAATTTGAAAATTATGATATTGGATTAAAACGTGGTTTTGTAAGATTAGTGTTGAACAAAAATTTTCTTCACAAAAATTATCCAGGTTCGGTTACTAATTATGTTAAAACTGGATCTGGTGATCCACCACGTGAGCCTTATACACCTACGTTTAATGCTATTTCAGTCAATTATCGCTCGGAGGAAACGATCGATTTTAGTAATAAGACTTTTCAAAATAGCGTTGAACAATTTTTTCATATTGCACCTTTTGGTTGGCAAGAGTTTTATCCAAACGAAGATGACCTGCCTAAAAAAGAAGCAGTCTTTAGTCAAAAGCTGGTTCCCGAATTTTTAGTGAATGAGAAAATAGGAGATGAGACCATAACCACGGACGCAGAAGGTACTTTATATATAGGATTACAAGATTTAGAACCTGAGCAAAATGTTTCAATTCTTATTCAAATGGCTGAAGGAAGCGCTGATCCTGATTTACCCAAACAGGAGGTAATTTGGTCTTATTTATCATACAACCATTGGATAGATTTTGAACCTACTCAAATTCTTTCTGACACCACTAATGATTTATTGACCTCAGGTATTGTCATCTTAACTTTCCCTAAAGCCATCAATAACGACAATACGATTCTTGCTGCTGGTGTTTTTTGGATTAAAGCCAGTGTCGCTAGATTAACGCCTGCTATTAGTCAAGCCATTGCAGTAATGCCTCAGGCAGTAAAAAGTAGTTTTAGAAAAACCCCTTTTAACGACTTACAAAGATTAGATACGCCTTTGTCTCCTGAGGTGATTAGTAAATTGAAAGAAAGACGAGCAACGGTAAAAACAGTGTTACAACCTTTTTCTTCCTTTAATGGAAAACTGATAGAGCAAAATGTCACACCAGCAGGAGTGGTCGGTGAGGAAGTTTTTAATCGAAAATACAATGAGTTTTATATACGGGTAAGTGAAAGACTTAGGCACAAAAACAGAGCGGTAACAATCGATGATTATGAACGCCTAGTTTTACAACAGTTTTCTGATGTTTATAAAGTAAAATGTATTAATCATACTCGAATACTGGGGACTGATGAAACTGGAAATTTGATTCCTGCCTCCGAGCATGCTCCTGGTCACGTAAAAATTATTGTGGTACCAGACTTGCGAAATAGAAACGCAGTTAATCCGCTACAACCCAAAGTAAGTTCGAATCGATTAGATGAGATTAAAGCCTTTTTGAATCCATTGAAATCTGATTTTGTCACCTTAGAAGTACAAAACCCTTTGTTCGAAGAGGTTTGGGTAGAATTTAAAGTGAAATTTCACCAAGGGTATGACAAAGGATTTTATCTCAAACGATTACAAGAAGACATCGTTAAATTTCTTTCTCCTTGGTTGTACGATGAAGGAGGTGATCTTGCTTTAGGTGGGAAGGTACATCATTCGGTAATTCTCAATTTTGTGGAGGAAGCAGAATATGTAGATTATGTAACAGATTTTAAACTGAACCATTTTGTAGAAGGCTTGGGAAGCTTTTATGATATTGAAGAAGCAGTGGCTACTTCTTCAAGTTCTGCTATTGTTTCTAAGCCCGCTAAATTTCATTTGATAGACGCTGATAATATCGAACTATGCTAGCAGTAGATAATAATTTTATTCTAAAGGCACCTCAATTAGAGGATAGTCAAAATTATCTTTTCCTTCGAGAAGCAGGGATAAAGCATGTAGAGAATTTAGCTCGTCAAATTTGGACAGATTATAATATTCATGATTCAGGAATTATGATGTTAGAATCCTTGTGTTATGCTATCACAGATTTAGGGTATAGAACTGGTTTCGATATCAAAGATTTATTAACGGAAAATAATAATGGAGAGCCATTTGTTGATGGAAGTGTTTTTCATTCTGCCAAAGATATTTTTCCCTCACACCCCGTAACTTTTAATGACCTGAGAAAAATATTGATTGATATAACGGGTGTCAAACACGCTTGGATAGGAATCAACAGGAATGCATTTTATTACTTGGACCAAGGGAAGAAACAACTAAAATATAATCTTGAAAATGAAAGAACGGACATTAAATGTCCACCATTAAATGGATTATATGATGTACTCATTCAAAAGGAAGACTTTGTTGAAGAAGATAGAAACATTATTCTATTTGGAGAAAAGGAAATAGGGGATACCTCATTGCTAAATTTTCTTCCTCCAAGTGGAGAAAGTACAATGTTTAAGGTAAGATATCCATTGATTCTAAAGTCACTTTCCTTTTTTGTTGAATTCATAGACCCCGCGCTACCTGCACAGTTGGACTTGAAGTTTTTTCAAAAAAATGAATTAGGTGTTTTTGAAGAAAAAATTGCTCGAACGTTTCCTTTGGATACGCCTCCAGACTCCTCAATAAAACCTCACGAATTAGACTTGAATGAAGCGTTTGCAGAAGGTGATTGGCAACTGAAAATAGAAGGCGTTAATTTAAATTTAGGAGCAAGTGCTGCTCAAAATACTCCTTATAGTTTTATCAACGTAATGGATTTGTTAGAGGGTTTTGATGATGGAGGGGTTTTAAAATATTTTGCAGTAGCATGGAAATTTTCTTATGTGATCTCTCCTGTAGATATAGAAGAATTGGGAGATGCAGAAGTTCAGAATTTAACCATTGAAACCACGGATACGAATATCGGAACTTCCGGTGGGTTTATCAATGTTAATGACAAAGGATTAATCTTCAACGTTCTATGTCCTATTGTTTTGAATGCAATTAGTTTGAATGCTGATTCAGTCGGTAAAGTAGCAATCGTTTTGATGGATAGAGATGGAAATATTTTAGAACAAAACGAAATTAGTATTACAACTGCCAATGCACTTACTTCCTTCCCGCTTTTTCATGATGGAAAAAAAGGATGGAATATTAGTGCAGGAATGAATTATGTAATAAAGGCTATAAAAGTTGCTGGGAGTTCTGTTAAACTAAAGCGAAACAATGCCGTTGCATTTCCAATAAGTGGTGGGAATGCCTTAGAATTAGTTGGAGGGATAACTGGTAGTACGATCAATGACAAATATTATTTCTTTTACCAATGGGACTTTTCTTATCAGCCTTGTCTTCCACAAACCTCTGAAATTACTTTAGTTGATATTCAAAAAGCTGTAAAAGAAAAATTATATCTCAATAGAAATCTATGTGAAGATTTTATGAATATCCAAGTACTCAAAACTGAAGAAATTTCGGTATGTATGGATATAGAGGTACGTCCAGATGTTGACTTAGAGGAAACCCTGGCAGAAATTTATTATCAACTAGAATTATATGTTTCTCCTCCTGTTAATTTTTATGCTATTCAAGAATTATTAGACAAAGGCAAAACCACCGATCAGATATTTGAAGGCCCTTTGTTAGATCATGGATTTATTGATAATGAAGAATTTCTCGCACTAGATAGACGATCTTGCTTAAGAACTTCGGATATCATTCAGATTATTATGGATGTCGAAGGAGTCACGGCAGTAAAGTCTATCTCTTTGTTGAGCTTTGTACAAATTAGTAAATCTGATGCTCCATTCGCTGAGAAAACTCATCCAGAAATAGTGGATGGGGTAGAAATTATTTACAAGGTGCAAGAAGAAGATTGGTTACTGAATTTACAAGATGTCAATTTCTTCGCTCCTGATTTTTCACCTTCCAAATCAAAAACCTTTTTTTATAAAAATAATTTGCCCTATCTCGCCAATAAGGCAGTGGTAGATGATTTGTTACAGGAAAAGAGGGCCCAACAAATTCGTGGTAAATTGAGGGGACACCAAAATGATTTGTCAATTCCTGTGGGCAATTTTAGAGATTTAGAAGATTATTATCCGATTCAAAATGATCTACCCGAAACCTATTATGTAGGCGAAAATCTGGTGCCTAAGCGACACACTAATTTACGAAAAGCGCAATCTAATCAGTTGAAAGGATATTTATTATTCTTTGAACAAATTTTGGCCAATTACCTATCCCAACTTAGCCATATCAAAGATCTTTTTTCTTGGAAGAAGGATGGAGAAACCAGTTCTTATTTTACGCAAAAAATAAAAGAAATTGCCAATATTGAAGGACTCTATATCGATGATTATAATGCTTTACTCGATACTAAATTAGCTGATATCATTGAGTCAGATAAATTGGCTGGTGAACGGAAAAACAAATTCCTTGATCACTTGATCGGTCGATTTAGTGAGGAACTCACAGAGTATGCTTTGATGATGAAAAGTCTACTGAAGAAAGAAGCCGCTGCAAAATTAGTGATGGATAAGCAGGCGTTACTACAGGATTATCCTAAAGTCAGTAGCGAACGAGGAAAGGGTTTTGATTATCGATTTCCTTTTGTATATGATAATTTAACAGGTTATCAAAGAAGGGTATATCGATTGTTGGGAATGTACGATGAAGACTGTAAAGTTGGAAGAAAGAATTTTGCGAGTAATCGGATTAAAATTTTTTCTAAAAAAGAAACAGAAGGTCTAGTAACCAAAACCTATTATTTTTTTAGAATACTTACCGATGAGAATAGTGCGGATGATGATTTTATTTTTGAAAGTAAATGTTGTGAAAGTCGAAAGCAAATCTGTATTCTCATTGATACCTTAATTGCTTTTGGGAGTAGCCGTGAGAATTGGTGTTTTTTAATTAATAACCCTTTTACAGCCACTGGTGGATGGATTCTAAAGAGAACCTGTTTCACCTGCGA
>CAZYAC010000028.1:17890-24038 GCA_964645475.1 uncultured Saprospiraceae bacterium
TTTAGACAGCTCATAGAAAAGACACTACGTCTGGAAGCACCCGCACATATCTACCTGCGAATCTGTTGGATCAATCATTGTGAAATGCAAGAATTTGAAGAATGTCACGATGCTTGGTTAGGGGAACATGCAGCCTTAGATTGTAAATTTAAAGGAGAAAGACCGTTACGATGGATTAATCCTAGTAAACCAGAAGATGATACCTTAACGGCAACCGAAAAGATCCAACTCGAAGAATACCGAAAAATTTTAAAACAATTCATTGATAAATTATACGACTTGAATAACGTATTTACGGTGGCTCGATTACATGGTTGTAATGATGTAAGCAGCGAAGAGCCTCAAATGAGTTTAAATAATACAAGCCTAGGAAGCGTCTGATTATTCTACCAAAAAATCAATCATTATGACTTATTCAAATTTAGTTCAAACATATCCAAATTTCGTTGCTGATCAAGTTCTAACGGAAGATCAGTTGAATAAAATGAGAGATTTTCTAGATGCTCAAAACCGAGCAACTAGGGTCAAATTAATTGGGATAGGTATTATTTGTGGTTTGAATGCTCGCATTGAAAAAACGGCAACGGAGACGAGCTTGGTTATATCAGAAGGCTATGGTGTGACTTCCGAGGGATGGTTGATTTCTATTCCAGAGAAAAAATATATTCATGTTCAAGATTATACGGATCCGGATTTTGAAAATGGAAGCAATTTTGATGTTCCTAATTATTTACCTTGGAGAGATGGTATTCCTAAAGAGGCAGATAATATTCAAATTCCTATTCAAAATCTTTTGGAAAAAGAAGACCCAATCAATGGTTCGGATAGTATTCAGACCAATACCCAAAACATATTTGAAGACAAAGCTTTGGTTTTATATTTAGAAAAAAATACTTCTGAATTAAAGTCTTGTTATACCACCGATTGTAATAATAAAGGACAATCTATTGGGTTAAATGTAAAAGCTTTATTAATTGATAAAACATTAATGGATCTGCCTGATAGTCGTTGTTCCTTGCATAAGGATTTTCCAAAGACATTAACTTTTACGCCAAGATTTAGTACGGGTCTTTCTATAACGCATGATAAAAAAGTTTGTGAAGTCAATCAAACCGAAGAGATTAATGACTCCTATCAAAATATTTATAGTTATTTAAACAATGAATTAAAACCAAAAATTCAAACGGTGTTTTCTCATGCTAGGTATTTTAACCTTTTAGATGTTGATGCCGATTTAATTCAACTTTTCGAAAAACTAGATGAGATTGATCCAGCCCCTAATCCTAATCAATATCACTTTGATTTTATAAAAGATGTAGTAGATGCCTATAATGAACTGGTGTTGCATTTATGTAAAATCATCAAACCTTGTTGCCCTAAACAAAATTTCCCAAGACATTTAATGGTCCGGTTTTTTGATGCCGATCTAAAAGACGATGAACAATGTCGTCATCCTTTCTATCCATCACCAGTAAGAAATGTAATGGATAATGATATGCAAAAAGCAAGAAATTTATACCATCGAATTTTACAGTTTGGACGTAGGTTTAGCATTCCAGGATCAGCGATTGAAACCATTCGAATAACGCCAGGTGCTTCTGATGCTCAATTATTAGGAGAGCGTGCCATCCCTTATTATTACAAAAAAGAGATAGCTCCTTTTTGGCACCCTGATGCGTGTTGCGATAGACCGCTAACTGGATATCATCTAGCAAAGGATATAAAAATGGCTGATAAATTTTTGGCTTTTGAAGAATATCCCCTCCATTATTTTTTAAATAGAGAAACATTCTTACGAATTGAAGGACATCTGCTGCTTCCTCAAAAAGCGGTATTGGAGAAAATTGATCAGATGAGAGATGAGCTAAATCTTGATTTTCAAATACTTGCGCTACCATTGGAAGTGACCAATAAAACAGTTTTTTTTAGAGAAGATGAGAAGCTTACAGCTATTGATTCAGAATGGAAAAAACTTTTTGAAGATGTCGAAAAAGGTATTACTGATAAACAATATGTCACATTGATAAATAATTTAAAAAGTGAATATACTGTTATTATTGGTAATTATGGAGAATGGTGTAAACAAGAAATAGCAAAGAAGGCTACTTGCAATACCACCAGTGTTCAAACCGATTATAACATTTTACGTGCAGAGGTGCTTTGTCTTTTAAGAAAATGTAGAGCAGCTTTTAAAGAATTACCTGACATTGAATTTGAAATTAGAGAAGAGGATGAATTAATTGCTGCTTGTTTAAACTATGAGGCTTTAGGGGTAGGTAATCAATTTGGTCCAAGTAATGGAAATGAAAGAGGAGAGGTAATTCTTAGAGAAAAGAGAGTAGATGTCTCTGTTGAACCTTTTAAATATGTTGATAGGGATGATGTTTTTTTCTATTTGGAAACAGAGGGAAATTCAAGATTAAACTTAAGAGGAATTACTTTACGATTTGATCTTGATAAAAATAAAATTGGATTTACAGCGAATGAGGTCACTTTTCTTTGTAATGAAGTACAGGAGAATTTTACAAATTTAACTGTAAATGGAATTGAGTTACTGGAGCTTCAGATTGATCAATATTTTACTCAACAAGAAATAGGTAATAATATATTTCTAAAGGTTGAGGAATTGGAAAAAGGGATGAAAGGAATAATAACCGGAGAAGAAATTAACGAGGTGTTAATTGGCGGAACAAATATGACCTTAGGAGAGTTTTGCTTTTCTGGTTTAAATGAGAATAGGTTTGAACAAAAAAGAGTTCCTGATTTTACCCTTGAAAGTCGACGTGATAAAATTCTAAGGCTCTCATCCATCATTGAAAAAACGACTCCGAAGGATATTCGATGCTTTAGTATTGAGCTTTTTCAATCCCTTTTTAAAGACCTTGTCAGAACTGCGGTAGAATTGAAATTATGGTATGCTTGTATTTTTAAAAGTGTAGGTGGGCGTTTTTTGCCGTACAAATATTATCCAGAATGGAATGACTTCGAAGATTGTTTGGACCATCTCCACGGCTCTTGTCTGATCGATAGAATGGTGCCTTTGGCATATATCTGGAGAGCGATGCTTCATCCCATGTCTTTTGGGGATTTTGTTAAAAAATACCCAGGCGTTGTTCATCGGGCGGGCGTTTCTCAAGGAGGTACTAGTATTTTGGTTTATCAAAATGAATCTAAACCGGAGGTAGTAGCTGATTTTTGCTTAGAACATTTTGTGGATGACTGTTGCTCGTGTAGTGTTGAGATGGCGGACCTTAAATTACCACCAGTGGCACATGTGGATTACCACATAGTTGACCTTGCAACCTATAAGCCTGGATTCCCCATTTCAATCCCTGTTTTAGAAAATGATGTAAACCTGGATGATGACAAGATTTTAAAGATCGTTTCAATAGGTCAAGATGGAAATAAGGTTTCAGACAAAGGAGCTGATCTTGACACAGATTTGGGAAAAGAAAAAACTATTCTTTATGCAAATAAAACTCCTTCAGAAGGAATTGACCATTTTATTTATCAAATAGAAAATAATCAAGGACTTACTGATGTGGGGCATGTTTATGTTGGTTTTTTTAATGAGTTTAAAAAAACATCAGCTTCTGGATTGATCTCTGGTGAAGTATTAAACGCTAGTACGGAGGCTCTGATCGACGGATTTAATTTTGAGGTGCTTGATGAAAGAGGAAATCTAATAACTTCTGGATTAGGAAGAAAAGGAAAGTATCAAATTTCTTTAAATGAAGGAATCTACAATTTAAGATTTAGTCATGCACTCTATGCACAAAAGGGACTTCCAGATGTTCAAGTGGAAGCTGGAATTACAAAAGAACTTCAGACCGTTTTCTTAACTCGAATATTAATTCCGGTAGAAAGACGCAACCTAGCTTCTGTTAATTTAGCTCGATTGGGAGAACGACTCGGTTCAAATGATCTATTTAACAATGCATCTCGGTTTGTTAAGGAAGAAGCAGGCAATGAAAATATTACGATGGCTGCTGCAACGAAAGCGTACAATAAAAATACAGCTGCCATTCTAAAAACTATTAAAACTGCTGAAGGAGGACAAAGAAAAGATTTAATTTCTTTGTTGGCTACGGTTAACCATACTTTTATGGATAAAGTTGTTGTTGAAAATCCAGACAGACCTAATAAAAAAGCAATAGCCGCCATGGAAAGAGTAGAGTTGTCGATGAATGAAGAAGGTATCTCTACTGTGAATCTTCTTAAAAATTGGAAATCCAACGAGCTTAAAACAATAGTAGAGGGTCGGGCTACTACGATTAATTCAATTAGGAATACGTTTAGGAAAAATTCTTAATTATTATGAATCACCTTATTCAACGTCAAATATTGGAAATCCAAATGGCAGACAAGCAAACTGCTTTTTCTGAACAAGAAGCGATTCGTCAAATCTACTGGGATAGGATCGTACCCGACTTAGACAAAGCATTTTCTAAGGTGGTTCCTAAGGATGTACTTTTGCGGATTGGTCGGTTAGAAATCGATTTAGGAGAGATTCCCAAAGACAGAATAAGAGAAGTTTTTAAAACTAAAATTTTAGAAAAGCTAAATGATGCTTTCTCAAAAGCTACTTGGGAAAAACAATCGAGAAATACTTTGTCTCCTACCATTGAAAACTTAAGCGCTCCTAGCCTTCATCTTGTTAGTGGTCAATTTTCTAATTTTCAATTACTAATCTTTTTTTTGAAAAAAGGAATATCGCCTTGGTGGACGCGTTCTTCAGATGCTTTTTTACCAGATGAATTGATGTTGAAAGTCTTAAAAAATGAATCTCCAAAACTCATGCACTTCCTTAAGACAGTAGAATCGTCTTATCTTTCCCAAAGACTGGTTAAACAGTTTTCTGAAAAAATCTTAATAAATATTCTGGAAATCAGTGAACCCAACCAAGTTGTTTTATGGAAAGAATTAAAATCGTTGCTAAAGAAAAAAAGACCTAAATTTTTATCTAATTCAACAGCTTGGGAAAATCTAATCGAAAAGAAATTTAAAAACCTTTTAGTTACACTTATTCAAAAAGAATTCTCTAACGAATCATTAAAAAAATATTTCAAAAATTTCTTAATAAAAGAAATTAGTGTTGAGATGTCAAAACCCGTTGCTGAGATTCAGACTTTTTATAAACAATTAATAGATAGTACCAAAGACGACTTATCTCCAATTTTAAAATCATTCTTTGAAAATAATACAACTGAAGCTTCAAAAGTTTCGTCACCATCCTCGGAATCTTCATCATCCTCACGATCCACGGAGTTGTCATCATCATTAAACACAAAAGCAAGAAAAAAAGATACGCCACAGACAAGTGAATTCGAGCATCCTCTTAGCATGAAAAAGGGGCAAGTTGGAGGGGATTTTTCTAGAATAGATCATCAAATCACGGGTGTAAATTCCTCCTTAACAAAGGAATTAGAAAAAGGAATTTTTATCAATAATGCAGGGTTAGTATTGGTTGCTCCTTTTCTAAAAATATTTTTTGAAACTTTAAATTTGACGAAAAACCACCAATTTATTTCAATCGAAAAAAGAGAAAAAGCCTTACAGTTAACGCAGTACCTAGTATTTAATGAAATGATTATTCCCGAAAATGAAATTTTACTAAATAAGCTAATGACAGGATGGGAGATTGAAGCATCGGTCTCACAAAAATTAAAATTGACGAACACTGAAAAGAAAGAAGTTGATAATTTACTATCGTCTATAATCAACCATTGGAGCGCATTAAAAAAGAGTAGTATCACCGCTTTACAAGAAACCTTTTTACAAAGAGAAGGAAAACTCATTGACTTAGAGGACCAATACAAATTAATTGTCGAAAGAAAAACCGTCGATATCTTAATGGATAAAATACCTTGGAGTTTTTCTGTCCTTCAACTACCGTGGATGGAAAAACGAATTTTAGTAGAATGGTAAACACATGAAAGCAACCACCACCAAATCTACTCCTGCGAAGCAAACGCCTGCTACGTCTTTTTTGGATAACCAAAAAAGCGAAGGTCAATTCTTTGGAGAAAACAAGGTGGCATCAGATGAGTTTTTTCCAGTCCAAACTAAACTTTCTATAGGGTCTCCAAATGATCAATATGAGCAAGAAGCGGATGCGACGGCGGATCGAGTAGTGAAGGATTTGTCA
>CAZYAC010000029.1:0-24021 GCA_964645475.1 uncultured Saprospiraceae bacterium
AGCGGATAACCGCACCTGTCTTGATAATCAAAACATTAAATTTTTCCAGAAGAAGGCTGAATTTCTCTAGTAAAAACATGGGGCCAAATTTTAAAACAAAACCTTTTATTGGGTTCGTTATCTTAAAGATAAGGAAAATGAATCAAAATTTGGGCTTCTTTATATTAACTTATTGTTAATTTTTAAATATATTTTAAAATAAAATGTATTATTTCAATAAATATTTTTTAATCACTTCGCCAGAAGAGACATTATTAATTCTTCATTAACCCATTTTTCATTATCTCTCACTCCACCTTCACCACCGCATCATCAGCTTCCACAATGGTCTTTTCGGTCAAATAAACCGCTGTCACTTTTCCCGATCGAGGCGAGGTGATCGTACTCTCCATTTTCATCGCTTCCACAATAAATAGGGGCGTATTGACTTTGACAAAATCTCCTTTTTTCACTAATATTTTAGAAAGGTTTCCTTGGAGAGAGGCGCCGATATGCTGATCGTGTTCCACTTTCTTATGCGCTGCTACGAGTGATTTGACGGACGCGTCTTTCAATACAATTGAGCGAGTTTGACCATTTAACTTAAATAATACAATCCGCATCCCTGCTTCGTCCGGCTCACTCATATTGAGTAGTTGCACGAGAATTCTTTTTCCTTTATCGATCTCAATGAGAATTTCTTCGTTCGGTTTTAATCCATAAAAAAAAGCTGGGGTTGGAATCGCCCGGACTGTTCCAAATTCTTCGAAGTGTTCTTGGTATTTTGTAAAGACGGTCGGATATAATTGGTAAGAGAGAAAATCTTTAAAGTGGACAAATCTCCCAAATTTTCGTTTAAACGATTTATATTCTTTCTTAAAATCAATGGGTTTCAAATGTGCATTGGGCTTGTTTTTATAAGGCTTTTCATTCTTTAGAATTAATGCCTGTAACTTTTTTGGAAAGCCACCTTTAATCTGTCCCAAATCTCCGCGCATCAAATTTTTAATGCTATCCGGAAAAGAAAGCGAACTACCTCTGGTCAGGATATCTTCTTTCGTCAATCCATTAGTAGTCATAAACATCGCCATATCGCCAACCACTTTGGAGGAAGGCGTTACTTTTACAATACCACCCAATAATTCATTGACCATGCGGTAATTTTCTTTGATGGTTTCAAACTGGTCTTCCAGTCCGAGCCCTCGTGCCTGCGGTCGAAGATTGGAATATTGACCACCCGGAATTTCATGATCATAGACCTCGGCAGTACCGGCTTTTAGTTCGGTCTCAAATGGATAATAATAAGCTCGTGTGGTTTCCCAATAATTAGCGTACTCGTTTAAGGATGGGAGATTAATGGGGTTGGCTCGTTTGTTATTTTCCAGCATAGCCACGATAGAATTAAAGTTGGGCTGAGAAGTCAAACCTGACATCGAGCTGAGTGCGACATCGATCACATCCACGCCGGCTTCTACAGCACGAAGGTAGGTAGCTGATTGAATCGAAGAAGTATCGTGGGTATGAAGATGTAACGGTAATTTTGTTTCTGATTTTAAAGCTTTGATCAGTAGGGTAGCGGCATCGGGTTTGAGTAAGCCTGCCATATCTTTAATTCCGATGATATGCGCGCCGGCTTTTTCTAATTGTTTGGCTAACGTGATATAATATTTTAAATCAAATTTCTTATTCTTAGGATTCATCACATCATCCGTGTAACAGATACAGGCTTCTGCAATTGAACCAGTTCTTTTCCGGACGGCTTTGATACTTGTTTCCATTCCTTTGACCCAATTAAGCGAATCAAAAATTCTAAAAACATCAATACCAGATTCGGCACTCGTCTCAATAAATTGCTCAATCAAATTATCGGGATAGGCCTTGTAACCAACACCGTTTGATCCACGCAGCAACATTTGTAGCAATACATTAGGCATGGCCTCCCGCAACATTTCTAGTCGCTTCCAAGGGCATTCCTTCAAAAAACGGAGCGAGACGTCGAAAGTCGCACCACCCCAAACTTCCATCGAAAAAAGATCGGGACCATGTTTACGGGCATAACTTTCTGCTACGTTGAGCATGTCCAGCGAACGGACACGAGTAGCGAGCAGTGATTGGTGAGCATCCCGGAAAGTAGTATCCGTGTAATGAATCTTTTTTTCTTTTTTGAGCCAGGCCGCAAATTTTTCAGGCCCCAATTTATCCAACTTTTGTTTGGTACCTTTTGGCATTTTTTCCAATGGATCGAAAGCCGGAACGATGGGCTCCCGGAATCGCTTATTAGGATCTACATATTTTACGTCCTTGTTTCCATTGACAATCACCTTGGCCAAATATTTCAACGTCTTGGTACCACGATCTCGAAAACGCGGTTCCACGAGCAGCTTAGGATGATCCTTAATAAATGAAACGGTTGCTTTACCGTTTTTAAAAGTATCATTTTCTAATAAGTTGATTAAGAAGCCAATATTCGTTTTAACTCCCCGCACTCTAAATTCTGTCAAGGCCCGTCGAAGGCGCTCAGCAGCACCTTGTTGGGTTCTTCCCCAAGCCGTTACTTTCACTAATAAACTATCAAAAAAAGGTGAGATCACCGAACCTTGATAAGCGCTACCTGCATCTAATCGAATTCCAAATCCACCTGCACTCCGATAAGCGATCAAAGTGCCGTAATCTGGTTTAAAATCTAGTGAAGGATCTTCGGTTGTGATTCGGCATTGAATGGCAAAGCCCTCACAGGTCACATCTGCTTGACTACGGATAAAGATGGTTTCGTGCGATAATTCGTAGCCCATAGCAATTAAAATCTGACTACGAACGATGTCAATTCCAGTTACCTCCTCGGTGATGGTATGCTCCACCTGAATCCGTGGATTGACTTCAATAAAATAAATATTCTCGTCTTTGTCTACCAAAAATTCCACCGTTCCCGCGTGTGTATAACCTACGTGGCGAGTAATGCGGAGTGCGTATTCGTAAAGTGCGTCTTTGGTCGATTGGGCAAGTCCAAGCGAAGGAGCGACTTCTACCACTTTTTGAAAACGACGTTGCACCGAACAATCTCGCTCGAATAGATGGACAATATTTCCGTATTTATCTCCCAAAATTTGCACCTCAATATGCTTGGGATTTTCGATATATTTTTCTAAAAAAATAGTACCGTTACCAAAAGCCGTTAAGGCTTCACCACTTGCTTCGTGTGCTTCAATGAGGAGTTCTTTTGCCTTGCGTACGACGCGCATCCCACGACCACCACCGCCATCAACTGCTTTGACCATGACGGGGAAACCAATTCGCTTGGCTTCGGACATAATAATCTTATCACTTGTCAATTTTTTATTACTATCCTCAATGATGGGCACTTTGGCTGCTTTCGCAATTTTTTTGGCCGCGACTTTATCCCCTAACCGTTCCATCACCTCAGCTTCTGGTCCGATAAAAATAATTCCCGCTGCTTTACATTTGCGAGCGAACGTGACATTCTCTGATAAAAAGCCATAGCCCGGATGGATGGCTTCTACGCTGTTTTCTTTGGCTACTTTGATAATTTCGTCAATATTCAGATAAGGCTTGAGAGGTTCATCGTTAGGACCGACTTGATAAGCTTCGTCCGCTTTATAACGATGGAGCGAATACCGATCTTCATAGGTGTAGATGGCGACGGTGCGGAGCTTTAATTCAGAAGCAGCTCGTAAAATACGAATTCCAATCTCGCCT
Organism: uncultured Saprospiraceae bacterium; assembly: GCA_964645475.1. GTDB lineage: Bacteria > Bacteroidota > Bacteroidia > Chitinophagales > Saprospiraceae > JALZUU01. The sequence goes on from CAZYAC010000029.1 coordinate 3,694, forward strand.
CGATTGGCAACCATTATTTTGGTAAAACGTTGGTGTTGGTATTTCATAATACTTAGTTTAGTTTTAGTACGTATTTCGGTACTAAAGGATACAATGGTAGAAGAAGTATTATTTGGTAGAAAGGATAGACAGGTACGTCTAAATTGTGGCTAAAAATAAAGATTTATATTTTTTTACTAGAAACTGCTGTAATTGTTTTTTTAGCTTAAAGTTCTAATGAAGTTGTACTAGATACGAGGTGTAAACGAGCGCTCGGCTTTAGGTTGTGGTGATGGAATAGCTGATAGATTGACCAATACCAATACTAAACTAATGTAGTATAGCTACCATAAAACAAAATTATATGTTAAGTAATAGTTAATAATTACGATATCTAAAGATTTTCGAAAACTCTTATCTCAAAAGTATAGTTCTAGGCTCAAACAATATTTCGTAACCAAAAAATTAATTATTATGAATTTCAAATTAAAAATGGTTGCCTTTCTATTTTTAGGATTAGTAACTACCGCAAATGCCTCAAACATTTTGGAAGAGGTCGCAAATCAAAAAGTAGATATCGAAGACGGATATCGTTTAGGAAAAATTAGTGATTACGATGTAAACCTATTGAGAAAAGAGCAAAAACGGATTACAAAGGTCATCCGAAAAGCTGAAAAAGACGGAGTAATTTCTGATCGCGAAAGATCTAAAATACTTAGATTGCAAGACAGAGCTAAAGGTAATATTTCCTATGCCTCCAATATTGCCAACAGAGCAGTTGTCAGGGATAGTGCCTTTAGAAATCGAAATCGCAGCGCATACAGATATGGATATGGAAATAGATATGGATACGGCAGTTCATTCAGATTTCGTAACAGTCGTAGATTCAGAGGCGGATTTTGTTACTAGATAAATGTTCAAAATTCTTAACAAGTCATTCATTCTGATTTTTAAACAACTTCGATAAAAAAGGCTCTCTCCATTTTTGGAGAGAGCACTCTAAAACAATTATTAATCTATCAAAGACTCGATTATTTTATTAATACCATTTTCCGAGTTGCCGTAGCTTTTGCTGTAGATAGCTGATAATAGTAAACACCATTTCCCTCTAATTTATCCTTAGCTATAAGTACTTGGTGCATGCCGGTATCGTAAGCTTTTGTTTGCGTCCAGACGATTCGACCAGCTAGATCAAAAATTGTCAAGGTTGCCTTCGTCGCTTCTGGCAAATGGAATCCAATCACCGTCTCTTGCTTAAACGGATTTGGTTGGTTTTGTAATAACTTAAAGCTTAGCTCCCCTTGGCCAACCTTGGTATCAAAGTATAACCCTAGGTTCATTAAAGATTCCTTCTTGCTGTAAGCTTCAGAATTTATCAAGTCCCCATTAAATTGGATGGCTTCACTCAAATTCAAATCGGCATTAGCGAGGAACGTAAAACTAAACAAGGTAGCACCATCTGCGATACTGATTGCTTCAAAAACATTCCACGAAGCAGTCAACATTCCTTCTTTAGCACGATCGCCAAAGTTTTCAGCAGTAAGATCTTCTAAGGCACCTGCCTCGAAATCAACCAAAGTTAATTGGTTTGGATCAAAGCCTAAGGTAAATTGATATCCTAAAATTTGGTTGAAATCCTTCGCTGTAAAATCTACCGTATAGGTTTGATTAGCTGTCAACTGCTGATCTTCTACTTGGAATACTAATTTGTTCAAATCTCTGGTGTCACCTTGGTTACCTAATAAGGTCGGAGAAGCACTTCCGTTAAGATCACCAATCTTGATGGCTACGAAGTCACGCAATTCTGCCTGACTAAGATTATTAATAGAAACAGCCTCAGGAAAAGTATTCTCAAAAGGATTACTTGGATTAGTAAACGTATAGTCAGCATCTACAAATCTCCAAGAAGTATTATTGGTAAATTGATCCTCAAGAAGTAGAATCATTCTACGTAATTCAATCATATCCGAAATAGAGATGCTTCCAGAACGGTTAACATCCGCAGCAATCAATTTGTAAGGAGAGTCTAGTGTTTGAATTTCCAATAAATGTTGTCCCATTAAAATCAAATCATAACTGGTAATACCGTTTAGAGGATTATCATTACGGCTAGGAGTGATAGAATGGTTTTGGTTCATTTCTAAGGCAAATTCAAAACCTCCATCTTCACTGGTCGTCATCATATTATTAAACGAGCCACCTTCGACAGACACTTCTACCAATTCAACTGCTTCATATTCTTCGGTCATCAAAGAACCAGAAACGGTAGCCATTGGAATAGAACCATAATCAATGATTTGGTAAGATGCGTTAATGATGGATACATTGCCACAAGCATCGGTAGCGGTAAAAGCAACATTTGTTGTAGCCAATCCACTTGAACAATCTGTATTAGGACTTGCTGGAGAAAAGCTGACATCTACGGCACCATTAGTACAATCATCCATGGCAGTAAGATTACTCAAAGCAAGATTTATCCAATTCATATAAGCTGCTTGTTGATTACCATCCGCACAATCTGCAATTCCTACTGGAATACTTCCATTGATCGTTGGACCGTCATTGTCTTGAATAACAACTAAGGCGGTACAAGTAGAATTACGACCACAATTATCCGTTGCGCTAAAGGTAACGATCTGGTAAGCAATTGCATTCACTACCGAAATAGTTGGGTTGTTACAGTTTTGTGGAATAAAGCCAGTCGGGTTAAATGAATTGGTAATCGTCACATCATTTTCAGAACAGCTAGTAATTACTGTTGCCAAACTCGCATAATCATCAAATTGCTCCTGGATCATATCAGCATCCGCTGGACATTCAATGATACAAACATCAACTGGACAAACAAATTCTGGTCCTTCATTGGCTAAGGTATAAGTCTGCGTCGTACTAACGGAGCGTCCACAGATATCAGTCACCGTATAAGTATACTGAATCGTTGATCCGGGGCAACCTGCAGTTCCGTTGGTACTTGGTTCACTCACAACGGTGGTAGATGCTACGGCACAATCCGTTACAAACTCTAGTAGATGTGTTTGCGGGATAGCATTGACAGCACAATCCACAATTAGATCTGGTGGACTTACGGTAATAACTGGGTCAATCACACTTTGATCATAAACAAAGTCCTGCTCACAAGTAGTGCTGTTGCCACAAATATCCGTCACGGTATAAGTTCTAGTAAGCGTTCGATCTGCAGGGTCAGCAGAACAGAAATCGAGCATTGCCTGATTAATCGGTTGGTCTACAAAACTAACCGTTAGTTCAGATAGATCAGCGCAATTATCCGTCGCCGTTCCACCGATGGCCAAAAATTCCGTACTAGTCAATGCTATCGGTAGTGGATCGGTATTACAAACCAATGATTGATCTGCTGGACAAGTAATCACTGGTCCTGTAGTGTCTTCCACCGTAATGATTTGGACACAAGTGCTGGAATTACCACATACATCGGTAGCGGTCCAGGTCCGAGTGATGGAGTAATCATACTGACCACAACCGGAAGCGGTTTGTGTGCTAACATCACTAGATTCAATTGTAATTTCTGCGTTGCTACTACAATTATCCGTTGCAGTTGCTATTCCATTCGTTGCTGGAGAAGTATCTACGGTACATTCGATGGTTATATTGGCAGGGCAAGTAATGACTGGATTTGTCGTATCTTCTACTTCGATAGTTTGGAGGCAGGAAGCAGTGTTGCCACAGGCATCAGTAGCCAACCAAGTACGGATGATCGTATATTCGTATTGACCACAACCAGTAGCTGTTTGTGAGCTATTATCTGTAGAAGTAATGGCGATATTTGCCATGCTACTACAATTATCCGTGGCCGAGGCCATGCCGTTTGTAGCCGGAGAAGTATCTACCGTACATTCGATGGTTACATTGGCAGGACAAGTAATAACGGGTGGTGTCGTATCTTCCGTAATATTGATGGTAAAGGTACAGCTAACAGGCGTTTCTTCTGAACCCATATCGAATACGCCATTTCCATTTTCATCATCAAAAATAGTCACGGTTCGAGTAATAACCTGACCTCCCATTGCACATACATCTGGTGCGGTTATATTATCAGAGGTATTTGCAACGATGGTTCCACAAGGCATATCTCCTACCTGAATTTGATAATCACCCGCTGCATTATCAACCGTGATATCACCACCAGCAGTAGTTCGTACCGTCGGCATAGCAGGAATATTACCGAGCGTATTACAATTGAAAGTTCCAAGGTTGGTAGCCGTTGGGCAAGTAACTTCAAAATCACAACAGAATTCACACTCTCCAGTTACCATGGTTGTAGCACAAGGACTGATTGCGATAGTTTGAACAGGCGTAACGATGTCTATAGGATCTGTACAAACAGCAGTTGTAAAATACAATCCGTTGACATCTTGATAAACGTTGGAAGTAGTAACTCCATCTTGTTCAGTAACTTCAAGCAAAACAAGTGGGCAGGTTGGGATGGCCTCTGGAAGTTCTGGAACACAAGTTCCAATACGGAAAGTTGCTTTATCAAAACGACATCCTCCCGCAGGATTAGTGTATCTAAAATATAGGGTACTAACGGTTGGGGTGCCAACCGTATAGTTTCCATTACTTTGATTGGCACAACTTGTTGCAGAATTGGTTACCATGTTACCAGATTCAGTCAGATTCATAGAACCAGCACATTGAGTCATCGTAAGACCAGTTGGCGTAGCCATCATTCCAGTTCCAGTGATTCCTGTACCGACCCATACCTGGGATTCTGTTTCTAAACCAATAATATCTACCTGTTGCACCGTGATTGGTTCACATAAATTCACCTGAAGAACAAATGTTTCTTCCATGGCGTTACCGTTCGCAAAAGCACCAAAAGCAGATCCTGTTAAGTCTTCATTGATACTCAAATTTGAGAATAAGACTTCGGCATCTCCATATATGAGACCGTTTAGTAAGACATCTGCCGTTGTTCCAGTACCTGATCCAGTAGCATTAGCAAGGGTCAAAAATTCATAGCTTTCATTAGGGCCACAAGCCACACAAGGAGGAACTGGAGTACAAAATTCACAATCATTTTCATCTACTACTTCCGAACAAGGACTAAAAGTAGCCACAGGAATCGAAGTTCCATTTTCCGCTTCATTTTGAATTTGACTACAGGTTTGATTAAAGTAATTTCCGTTAACATCTCGCGTTACTATCGTGGTAAAGGCAGCACCAGTTCCTCCTGAAAGAATTGCAGCAGCGAAACCATCTGGGTCATCCGTCAAAGTTACTTCTGTCAATGGACAAGTTGGGACTGCATCAGCACCATCGGGTACACAAGCACCAATACGGAAAGTTGCTTTATCAAATCGACAACCACCTACTGGGTTTACATATCTAAAAAATAGCGTACTAACGGTAGCACCTCCAACCGTATAATTTCCGTTGCTTTGATTGGCACAGTTAGCAGCGGTATTGGTGACCATATTGCCTGTTGGCTGCATATTGTTTGATCCTCCACATTGCGTCAAGGCAAGACCCGTGGGTACACCATTAACTCCCGATCCTGTAAGACCCGTTCCAATCCAGACTTGAGATTCTGTTTCCAAACCAAGCACATCGACTTGCTGAACCGAAATAGGATCACATAAGTCTATCTGTAGTAAAAACGTTTCCTGAGCAGTATTACCGTTCGCAAATGCACCAAATGCAGAACCAGATAAATCTTCACTAATAGACAAATCAGAAAATAAAACTTCAGCAGTTCCATACAGAACACCATTCAAATTTACATCAGCAGTAGCACCTGTACCGGTACCACTACGATTAGTCAAAGTAAGATATCTAAAGGCTTCATTTGGACCACAGTTGACACATGGAGGAAATGGATCGGCACCAAGACAAGTTCCAACAGTAATGTCATATGAATCATTTCTGTCATTCATTACGGTGACGATGATACAGCTAAATGTTCCGATTAACTGCACTTCATCATTTCCCATTCCAGAATACGGATTACCTGTAGATATATCTGTTGCAGAGATAGGAGTACCATTACAATCTGTAAAACTGACTTGACTATCAAAGAATAATGCTGACATATTAAAAACAGGATTGGTCAAAGGAAGACCAAATGAAAAAGTCCAAGTATCTGTCCAAGGAGAAGATCCTTGCAAATTAGCACCAATAGCGGTACCTGTTACATCTGGAGAGGTATCATTCCCTTCGTATTCCACACCAACATCAATGACGGTATTACAATTAGCATCATTGGCTTCACCTACCCCTACGCCAGGGATATTGTTTCCTGATCCATCTTGTTCGGGTGACCAGCTAAATATATCCCAGCAATCTGCGCCACACTCCGCATCAGAGTTGGCATTAAGGGGGGTAACTTGAGCTTGTAATTGAGCCATGCTCAACAGAAGAAATAAACAGCATATTGAGCTTTTCAAAAAATATCTGAAGTATCTTTTGGGTTTAAAAAAATTAAAGGTTGAATTTTTCATTTTGTTAGTTGTTTGTTTAAGGAGTGAGTAAAAAGCATAGAGATATCAGCTCAAAACATAACCAAAGGTTCTGTTTGCGCATTAAAATCTTATTTTTTGAAATACAATTAGCGTATTAGAGAGAGCTTATTAACCGGTAAGAAATTGGGAATAGATAATTGAGACTTTTATTTCAGGTAATCATTTGGTTTTTTAGGTGAAATTTTTCAGAATGGTTTTTTGGGGTAAGAAAAATAATACATTAATTATAATGTAAAGTTATGGAATAATGCTTTACAATAATTTTTTTCATCACCCATAAAAGGCAATTCACACTAATTTACAAGTCTTATACATTTTTTTATCATGAAAGCGAAACAATTTTTCATCAGAAGCTTCATCCTTATCTGAGTTATTACTAAATTGTTCTAGGTCATTAATTTTAACCGCTTCATAACATTTGATTTGTATCTTTTGCCTATTGGAAAAGCTTCAGTGTTTAGTACAATCATGTTTTTTGAAAGTTCGATAGTGGTCACGCATTTCATATTAACGATATGCCCTTTGCTAATCCTTACAAAATTTTTGGATGAAAGAATTTCATTGGCTCTCTTTAACGACATTTTTAAAATAAATCTTTTTGTTGAAGTAGAAATTTTACAGTAATTGCCATCTGCTTCTAAGAAAAAAATATCATTCAGGGCTACTTTTTCTAATCGATTTCGTTTTTTGATGAAAACAAAATCTTCCAAGATCAAATCCTCGTTCCATGTTTCGTCTTCCTCTAAACTCTGTTGATTACCCTCTTTTCCACTTTTTATTAAGGCTACTTCGATGGTACTTTCTAGAGTAAGATTATTAAATGGCTTGACGATATATCCATAATTATTCGTCTGTTTAGCTTCTCCAAAAGTTTCTCTGTCATCAAAACTTGTAATGAAAATTATTGGAATCTTTTCCTTATCTAATCGCTTAGCAATTTCTATTCCCGTCATTTCTCCCTTGAGTTGAATATCCATTAGAATCAAATCAGGTTTACCCTTTTTTAGAATTCCGAATACATCATTTGCATTATCTGCTATGCCTTGTAGTTCATATCCTAGTTCATCAATTAGCATCTGTATTTCTAATGAATAACTAGGATCGTCTTCAACTAACATTATTTTTACGTTGGACATATATTAATTTTCATTGAAGAAGTTGTTAGGTGGTTCATCACAATATAAGGTATATTATCTTGTTTTACTAAAAAAAAATCTGAAAATGGATGCTATTTATCTTTTTAGATTCGAATTTTTCTAGCAAAAAAAACAAGTGGTGTTGAGTTAGCTAATTTAGCATTCTAACCTTCAAAATACAGGGATGAAAATAAAATAAGAGTGCAGGTGAAATTTGAATGTGAAGTTTTTAAATATGTTAATTAAATTAAAAACAAGATGAAGTTGTTTTTTGAAAAAAATAAATTAAAAATTAAATACATCTGAAATTGGCTGTATGATGCGTTTTTTACTTTTGTAGATAGGGTGTAGTTAACGTGCAGTTAACAAAGGTTGGAAAATTATTAAGCTTCTTTTCTTAAGAAAACTTATGCTGCTGAAGGAAAATCAATGGCTACTTTAGTTCCTTTTCCTTCTTCACTATTTATTGAAATCGCTCCATTGTTTAGGCTGATTAATTCTTTGCAAAGCAATAATCCTAATCCTGTTCCTTTCTCTCCGATTGTTCCTCGATTGGTCTTTTTAGAATCTAAATTGAAGATGCCATCTAACTTTTCTGATGGAATTCCAACTCCTGAATCTTCGATTTGAATTTGAACTTCCCCGCTTTTTTTAAATGCTTTTATAAAAACTTCATCACCTGCCGAAGAGAATTTTATAGCATTGCTAATTAGATTTCTGATGATCGTTAAAACGGCATTTCTATCGGCATAGATATTTAAGGTTTCATGCACATCATAACTTAATTTGACTTCTTTAATTTTACTTAATTGGTGAAATAGTTTTACGTTTTCAATGACTAATTTTTCTAAATTAAAAGATTCTGGATGATGTGGGAAAACGCCTTTTTCTACTAAAGCCCAATTCAATAAATTGTCTAGAAGGTTGGATAAACTGTCGGCAGATTTATCAATACTTTCGAGAAAGTTTTTTACTTCTTTGTCTCTTCCTTTACGTTGAAGGAAACTAATTTTTTGAGATATATTTTTAAATGATAAAACTAAGCCTCGCATGTCGTGGGCAATGATGGCAAAAAATTCATCTTTCACTTGATTCAAATTGGCTAACTCTTTAGTACGTTCTGCTACCGTATTTTCCAAAACTAAATTACTTCTCTCCAATTGTTTAATTCGCCATCTAAATCCACCATAAATACTTGCTAATAATGCTAAGATGGATAGAACAATAAACTGCCACTTTAAATAAAATGGTTTTAGAATGTAAAGAGGAATATCCAAAATTTGGTTAGTCCATACGCCATTTTTTCCTTGTGCTTTTACTTTTAAAGTATAATTTCCGTATGGTAATTTATTTATGGTTAGTCGATTTTGGTCTAGGTAATTCCAATTATCATCATAGTTTTCTATTTGATATGCGAATTTGGATTGGAAGCTATTATAATAATCTAGAAGACTAAATTCAAAGGCGATTGCTTTTATAGAAGATTGAAACTGAATTTTATCTGATATTTCAAAATCCGAATATTCAGTTGCCCCTTTTTCTAATTTTTGGATAGAAATGATACGAAGTGGCGTATTTTGTTTTTCCAAAAATTGAAAATCTTTAGGATGAAAAGTGGTCACTCCATTCAGTCCTCCCAAGTATATTTGTCCATTTTTGTCCACCATATTGGCGTAAGTATTAAACTCATTATGCGCAATTCCATCAGATGTATTAAACGTATTAATCGAAAAATCTTTAGGATTGAAGCGCATTAAGCCGTCATTGCTTGGCAACCAGAAAGAACCAAATTCATCTTCATGAATAGAATAAATATAATCATGCGTTAGACCTTCTTCTTTACTGAATGTTCTGATCTTATTGGTTTTTCTATTCCAAAAAATCAATCCGTTTCCTTTGGTGGCCAACCAATATTCATCCTCATTTACTTGATGTAAATAATTTATTTGAAAATTTCTTAACTCTTCAAAATGTTCAAGCAGATTTCCTTGATAGTTCATCGAAAAAAGTCCTTTTTCAGTCGCTAATAAAAGTTGATCTTTATTTTCAAGGACAAAGTTAGCTTCAGGTTCAAACAAATTATCCTCTCTTGCTGAAGAAGTATTCTTTTTAATTTTATTCTCCTTTAAATCAAAAAGAAACATCCCTTTATTGGTCAATGCCCAAGTTTGATTAAGTCGATCTTTGAAAAACGATTTAATCCGATATCCACTTTCTTTTAAAGTTGTCAATTCAAATTTAAGTTTGGCTTTATCAATAATCCAATAATGCTTAGAATCAAAACCACATAAAATACGGTCACCAATAGAACAAAATGCTAACCCATAAGGCGAGCCATTAAAATCTTGCTTTAGATTAAACTCAATTTTAGTAGTCTCCAAATTGGATTTATTCACTAAATAAAACCCTTTATAAGAAGTTGCTAAAATATTATTCTCATCCAACGCTATTAGCCCCCTCATGCTAAAATTACTTTTTTCAGGATTTTTTTGAATGAAAAAAGTTTTGAAGAGTTGGACTTTGGGTGATAATAAGAGCAAGCCATTTTCAGAAACTATCCAAATGTTTTTGAATTGATCAAGTAAAACTTTCTTGATTAGAAACCTGGGTACGTCTTTAAAGATATGTTTCGAGAAATCAAAAATTAGTTCTCCTTGTTCATTATAAGCAACCAAATTATTTTGTCCAGTAGTCCAAAATTGAAATTTTTCATTCTCAACATTTATTTGAAAAAAATCTCCCGCTTTTTGTTTGGTATCTGATTCGAATTTAAAATAATTCTCTTGCCTATTTCCATCCCAATCATATACCAATACTTTATCTTTTAAAAGGAGAGAATAATGTTGGACTACAAAAAAAAGATCATCTGTTAATTTTCCAATTTTGCTTATTTCGGATTTATCTAAGAATGTTCTCTTTAAAATTTTTCCTTTAGAATTGACCTTAATCAATTCATTGGGATTTTGAGTGAAAATATAAACCTCATTATCATCAATGATTTTAAAGACGGTTGCCTTTTTGAAATTTTCATTTTTTAAAATTAAATTGAAAGTTCCATCATATTTATAAACTGCTCCCTGTTTGGAAATTAACCACAAATTTCTATTAGAATCTGTTCTTAGAAACTCAATATCAATATTCTTAATTGGGGCCTCAGGAAAGTATTCATCAAAAGGTATTGCTTGTTCCGTTTTTACATCAAAAAGGGCAATTAACCCTGCACCAGAATAAAATGAGAATTGCCCCTTTCTTGAACCTATCCATAATTTTCCATGAATATCTTCATAAATGTTTTCAATCCTATTATTTATTAGTCCGCTTTTTCTTTTTGTAAAAACTTCAAATTTATTCCCGTCAAAACGATTCAAACCATAACTAGTTCCTACCCATATAAATCCACGACTATCTTGAAAAATGCATTCAACAACATCATGAGATAAACCATCCTTACTAGAAAAATATCGAATATTATAATTGTCTACTTGTGCTTCCAGAGGTTGGAAAGCCAGGAGGGTAATTAGAAGGAGAAAAAATCTGCAATTATTCAAACTCTAAAGTAAATTATTTTGAAAATAAATACTTTAATTCGGTAAATTAAAAGTCGATTTGGGATGAGAGAGTGAACTTAAGACCTGAGTCTATTTACAAAGATAAAAAAATATCGAAATTAATGTTTTCAAAGAACTTATCGCCGTCTTTAACGGCAATCCTTTCAATTTTTCTCAAACATAGCCTAAATAGCTACAAATCATCAATATCTGCTTGTGTTCTATAATTTATTCTAGTTGGGCATTGCGCATGCACATTAGCAAGAGAAAAAATACTTGCAATAAGCATGAAAATGAATGTTGTAAGTTTTTTGTTAATCATAGCTAATTGAATTTTTTATTCGAGAATTTATATCTTAATGGCAAACTTATTTTAGAACGCCTCAAGCTAACTACTAATTCAAGATCAATTTTGTATTTGACTGATACGCTCCTTGAATAAATTGAACCATAAAAGCCCCAGTTCCTAAGCTACTAAAATCAAAATCAAGCTGATTCTTGCCGCTGGTGATAGCTCTTAAATCTTTAAAAATAAGTTGGCCAGTAATATTATATACTTCTATGATTGCGTCGCTATTATCAGTTGAATAATAATCTAAACGCACCTCGCCAGTCAAACTTGGATTAGGAAAAAAGGTTGATCTGTTTTGATTGACACTAGATAGAATGGCTACTTGATGATGGCTAGGAGGAATTGAATGTGATTGAAAACCACAAGCCGTTTCTACTTCTGTTCTAGAATTACAACCCGTGCTATTATTATCAATGGTAGCCGGGTTAGCTGGAATATCAAGATAGTCACAAATACGTTGAACTTCACAAGTAGCTAATAGAGGATTATCTCTGATGTATAAATTTTTATCAATAGATGTCAGTGCATCCAAACCAACTAAAGAAATCAAGTTATTGTTGTTTCTAATGTTTAAGTGTTTCGTAATAGATACGAGATTATTTAATCCCACAAGATCTTTTAGTTTGTTGTTATTGATGATGTTTAAGAAGCCACCAATAGAGCTAAGATTTTCTACACCTGTCAAAAACCGAAGTTTACCATTATGACCAATAAACATATTTTTGCCAACTGAGGTTAAGCTGGCAAAGCCATTTAAATTGGCAATTTTAGCATTGGAAGTAATGTATAAATGTTGTCCTACGCTAGTAATGTTTGACAAAGCATCCATGTTGGTCAATTCGTCATTGTCAATAATATTTAAGCTGCCAGGTATTTGTGAAATAGGACCTAAGCCATTTAGACTAGTTAAGCTTCTATTTTCTTTAATAAACAAATTAGACCCAATAGAATTGAGACTTCCTAAACCAGTTAGACTAATTAAATTATTATTATCTTTTAGATTCAAGTAAGTACCAATAGCGTTAAGATTATCTAAGCCCGTTAAATTAGTGATTTTATTATTATTGATAATGCTTAAATAACTAGTCAGGCTAGTTAATCCAATCAGCCCATTCAGGCTATTCAATTTAGTATTATGCCCAATAAATAAATTGCCTCCAATAGTTGTTAGATTTTCTAAGCCAGTAAGGTTTGGTAGTTTAGCATTGCTGGTAATTTTTAGATTTCCACCAATGAAATTAAGATTAGCCAAAGCAGTTATACTGAGTAGCTCATCGTTATTAATAATTTCTAGTTTTCCATTGATATGCTCAATTTGAGTGAGATTATCAAGGTTGGTAATATCAGCCCCATTTTGGATAATGACATCCCCTAAGATGTTAACGCAATTCGGATAGTCAGCTGAGAATGCATCTACTTCAGCTTGGGTTGAAAAAGTGATGGAATTAGGACAACTACCACATAGATTCTCTATTTCAGTTTTTGAATCACATCCAGTTGCGTTGTCTCTGATATCTGTAATATTATCAACAATAGTAATAAAGTCACAAACTGCTTGTATTTCACAAATACTAAGTAGATCATTAAATCTCAAAATTAATCTTCCCCCAATGGAGCTAAGGTTTGATAGACCTAAAAGATTCGTAATTTGAATATTTCCGCTAATAATCAATTCTCCACCAACGAAATTAAGATTGGCCAGTGCATCTAGATTGAGTAAGTCATCATTGTTAATGAGCCTTAAATCTCCACCAACATACTCAATTTGAGCCAGCCCATCTAGGTTGGTAATATCCGTACCATCTTTTATAATAAGATCTCCCATTATGTTGATACAATCTGGATAATCAGATGAGAATGCGTCGATTTCTGCTTGCGTTGAGAAGTTGATAAAAGTAGGACAGTAATCACAACGATCCTCTACTTCTGTTGTTGAATTACACCCTAAAGCATTATTACTAATCAATGGAGGGCAGTTAGATGGATTAGCAATACGATCACATACTGCTTGTATTTCACAAATACTGAGATTGCCATTATCTTTAATAACTACATGTCCAGTTGAGACTAGGTTGGAGAAACCAGAGATACTAGCTAGATTTGGTAGATTATCAAAAGTTAGTCTAACTCCAATAGAATTTATTTTGGAAAAGCCAGTGATACTTGTAAGATTTGAAAGATCCTCAAATCTTAGGTTATCTTCAATAGTTGTAAGTTTTTTAAATCCGGAGATACTTGTTAAGTTTGGAAGATTTTTAAATTCCATATACTCTCCAATCGTTCTCAGCTTGTTAAATCCAGAGATGTTGGTAATCAATGGATTATCCCTAATTCGAAGGAAACCAGAAATGGTGATCAACTGGTCAAAATCAGGAATATTAGTAAGTAATTGATTGTCATCAATATTTATTCCACTAGTATTAATTAATTGATTGAAATCAGGAAGGTTAGTAAGCAATTCATTACCATCAATCCAAAGAGAGCCATCAGTTAATTGATTAAAACCAGAAAAACTGGTAAGGGAGGGATTATGAAGAAGGGACAAACCACCATTCGTTAATTGACCAAATTCAGGAATACTAGTAAGTACAGAATTACTAGACATCCGGATATAGGCATCAATTAATTGATTAAAACCAGAAAAACTGGTAAGGGAGGAATTATTAGAGATAAATATCTGACCAGCATTAGTGAGCGCATTGAAACCATTCAAAGTAGATAATAAACTATTGAATTGAATATCTAATCTTCCAGTAACCGTACTAAGCGATTCAAAACCAACGATACTTGTCATTTGATCATTGCCTACCAATCTGAAATCACCATTAACAGTCAGTAGGTTATCTATCGCAGAAATATCTATGAGTGCATCATTATATCCAATATTCAGATTACCAGTTATCGTTTGAATATCTAGTCCATTCAAATTAGTTAGTGCATCATTATTATAAATTGTAATAGACCCGTTAAAAGTAGTGCCAGTAGGAAATCCGTTGAGGTTTTGTAGGCCATCATTGTATTGAATCACAACCTCTTTACCATCCAGATTGATATTTGATCCATTGAAATTTTGTAGACTATGATTGTATTTAATGATGAGTTCGCCGTTATTCATATTTCCAATATGCGGTCCAATGAGATTCGTTAAGCCTTGATTTGCTTGAATAGTGAAATCACCATTCATATTTTGAATGCTTAGATCTAAACTAGTTAAACTAGGATTGCTAATAACTAACGCAGCCCCGTTAATTGTATCAATGTTGAGTCCAATAAGACTGCTCAATGCTTGGTTTTGTTCAATAGTAAAATCACCACTTATAGTGCCAATCATACCAGTGCCGATAAAGTTGGAAAGTTGATCGTTATCATAAATATAAAAATCGCCAGTGATTTCTCCTAAATGCTCAAATCCTGCAATAGCGCTTAATGTATTATTGTTTGTTATTCTGAAGTCTCCACCAATATTTGATAAACTGTCAAGTCCGTTAAGGTTAGTTAGACTATCATTGTGACTGATGACTAGATGACTATTAACTGATACAAGATTATCGAATCCATTAAGATTAGAAAGTTGGTCATTAGCAGAAATTACAAGTCTTTCACCAATAGACACTAAATTGTTTAATCCTTCGAAACTAGAAATTTGATCATTGATCCTAACTTCTAAATCATTACCAATAGATGCTAAATTATCAAATCCAGTAAGGTCAATAATTTGATTGTTGTCCTCAATTGATAGGTTGCCGGCAACAAAACTTAAATTGTTTAATCCTTCGAAATCAGAAAGTTGGTCATTGTTTTCAATTAATAGACTACCACCAATATTCGTTAAATTTTCCAATCCAATTAAATTGGTTAAATCAGTATTACGTATATATAATCCTTTTTGAACATTTACAAGGTTAGAAAGTCCATTTAGATTAGTTAGTCCACTACCTGAAATAAAAATTATTTTACGAAAATCAGTACAATTAGGGTGATTAATAATAAAAGAATCAACGTCTGCTTGTGTATTTAAATATTGGTGGCTATTCGGGCATTGCGCATGCACATCAGCAAGAGAAAAAAGGAGGGCAACAAGCACGAAAATAGAAGTTGTAAGTTTTTTGGAATTCATAAAAAATAGATTTATTTAACCGAGGATTTAGTTCATATTAGCTTTTTTGGAAATTATACTCATTTAATGGGGTTAAAAGGACGAGTTGAATCTCAAAATTATCTTCTGGAGACAGATTCTGTACTAAGTTAATGAAATTAAAATTAAGGTGAAAGTTTCGTTCTCATCAATGGACCATGTACTAGTCGCTGATGACTTGTTACAGCAGGAAATTCTCAGGAAAATTTTTAAAGGTGGAGTAAATCTATAAGAAAAACAAAAACATGCTCAAACCTCTTCAAAATAAAGAATTAGGGATGACTCATGATTTATTATCAACTTATTACTTAAACACCACATTCGTATTCTCCGCCTCAATCACCTTCAACATGAATTCCTGAAAAGCGGGAAAATCCTTTGCTTTTACAATTTGCGGATTTACGGAATAAATACGGTGGATACGCAGTTGTTGGTCAGATATTTTTTCAAATTTTAAGTCATATTTTGTACCCTGATATTCGTACTGAATATTTTCTGGAATTTCAACAAATTTAAAACTTCCTTCCAAGTTGATATCCATCGTTTCGTCGTAACTATCGGTGGTTTCATAAAAAATAAAATTAAAATCATTCTCTCGTTCGGTATCTTTAAAAGCAGTATTGTACGCTAGGACATCTGCGAAGGGTATTTTTAGAGAGCGGAAACTTCCGACTTTCAAGACTTCTTTATCAACCGTATAATTATAGAGGTATTCAGCTTTTTCTTTTCTGGGCTCTAGTGTTTTAAAGTCAACATCGGTTACTTTGGTGTTTGAATCGAAGAAAGACGAAACTGATTTTTCTAAAATTTCCAGATGCTTACTTTTGTCTTCATAAAAATAACTACGACAAGCATTAGCGGCTTTGGTTCCGGTTTTGGTCACGTCCATATTTACTTGTAGCTTTTCTTCGGGTGTCACCTTTATGGTTGTTTTTCGGATAATTTTATTCGGGTAACCCTGATTTTTTTCTAGGTATTCTAGTTTGATATCTTTCGAAATATTTTCATTGGGAATTTCTAAAATAGTGGCCCCATCGTGATAATAATATAGGTGGCCATAGGGTAGATCCTGATCAGTTAATTCTAAAAATAAAGGCTGATCATCCACTTTTACTTTTACGATACAATGATTGAAATTGAGGGATGGCATCACCGTACTTTTTTGTCCATTGTCGCGGGTATTAATGAGTACCAGGTTGGCGTCTAGTCCTACAGAACGGGCAATCGATGCATAGAGCGTTGAAACATCTTTACAGTCACCCAAGCGAGAATGATAGACTTTGGAAGCCTTCTGTGGGATATGACCGCTTTGTCTAAAATCAATATAGCTGTATTGAATATTTTTACAAACAAACTCATAGATCATCTTGGCCTTTTCTTCTTCGGAATATTTTTTATCTCCAAAAAGATCTTTGACAATTTGTTGGATCGTATAATCCGGGCGTGCCTGCGTCCCTGATAAATCGCTGTACCATTGTGCGATATCGTACCAAGTTTGATCAAGGGCAACGTGGACATTTTCTGATACATCACTGAAAGGAGGAGCATTGTTTTCTTCTTTGATAATTTTAGGAGAAGTCATCAACCAAGTATAACTCTTAAATCCATCATCATTGCTTACCTGAGGTTTTTCGGTGGTATTAATCAATTGTTCCTTCATGGTTAATCCATCTTCCACCAATACCGTGTACTTACGATCAAAAACAGGATAATAAGCATTCAGTCCAAAATTATCGTAGACAAATAAATCAGATTTTCCACCCCGCACTTGTTTTTCAGTATAAGAAACAAAGATAAAATCACCTACTTCTAGGTTGGTGAAAACGGCTTCGGCACCACTTCGTTCTGCGTCGATTTCGTCTCCGTTGGCTTTGATGGTTTTAACTTCATTGACGGTGGTACGCATATTATTATCTGGAGAAAGATTAATGTTTTGCCAAGTTTCAATGGCATTTTCGTCATTGATGCGCAACATATAATTGCGGTTCATCGCTTTGGCTTTCGATTTATAAATAATCATGGTTTTATCGTCGAGTACGATATCATAGGATCGTTTTATGGTTGGCTTAAAATCGGCTTCGTATTTTTTGATTACTTCTTGTGGCTCATATTTTCTAACCATATCCATCGTCTTTTTCTTACCCGTTAGTTCTCTCACTTTTTCGTTGGTTTCGAAAGTAAACGGAAAATATTTTAGAGATAATTCATGATAACGGAGTGCTTCTTTTTTATCGCCTTCGAAATTGTGGAGTAATGCCAAATCGTTGAGCGTGGTATAATCAGATGGCCGGTTTTCTATGATCGTTTCGGCTTGTTTGATGGCGTCTTTATACTTTTGCTGACGCGTCAGCATTGTTTTTATTTTTTTGTGGAAAGTAAAATCATAATTGGCGATGGCCTTACTTTTTTCAATTAATTTAATGGCTTTGTCGATGTCTCCTTCATCGGAATAATTGTTTGCTAATTCCTTTATCATGGAGTAGTCGTAAGTATCTTCTAAATAATTTTCTAGAATTTTATTATAAACAGAAGACTTAGAACCCATATTTTTTTCGAGCTGGTATTTAGCTTGAACTGCTTCGCTTCGCGTCGGATATTCATCGTACATTTTTCCAATTACATCAATGATTTTATTGTAGTCTTCGTCCAGCAAATGATCCATGATGGTAAACGCATGACTGCGATAGGGATCGGGATATAATGCTTTGGTCTCCGTCACCAATTCTGTCAATTTTTTACGCTTGTCTTTGGAGTTGTTTTTTTCAATTTCGCTGAGCAAAACCTTCATGTCTTTAGGATATTTTTCTTTAAAAATACTGTAGTATCTTTTTTGCTCCGTATCATTGTTGGCGTCATTGTATAGTGTGATGAGTGACCGTAGTACTAGGTAGTTATGAGGTGCAAGGGCCTCTGCTTCTTTGATGATTTTTTCGGCGTCGTCTATTTGGTTGGTACGTAGATAAGTTTTTGTTAGCAATAATTTTGTGAGGAGATCATTAGGGGTGGCAGCGGCCTGGTTTTTTAGACTGGTCAAGCCAAAAAATGGAATTTCGGTAATCGTACCATTATTTTTCTGATAATCTTGGTAAGTTGCTTGGTAGGGTAAGCGGAGTAAGTTGTGATTTAGGTCTGTGAATCTAAGGGTAAAATTTGCGTTATTCGTTCTATAATCTCCTAGTTGGAGCAATATCCGGTTGGCACCTTTATTCAGAGTAACTTTATAATTAAAATAATCAATTTCTGTAGTTCGCTGATCTGGCTGACCATAGACTAATTCGTCGTTAAGCCATACTTTTAGCGAGCCAGAATATCCAAATTTTAAGATCACTTCTTGGGCTTTATCGGAGGCTACAAAAGACTGGGCGTAGATCAGCGAATTAGAACTAATAAAGTTGGTCATCTTAAAAAAATATCCATCCGTATTGTGTATCGGCGGATCAAACCATGTGACGGGTGCACCGTATTTTGAGGTAAAACTGGCATCTGACTTAGGCTTGGCCAAGGCACCAAAATCTTTATCAAAGCCACTATTCATTACGTTGTCAAACGGTCCGACCAATCCCCAGTCTTCAATCTCTCCAATGGCATCATAATAAGGCATCGCCTTATCTTTATCGTAAGAAAAAGTTTCGTGTAAACCTAAGTAATACAAGACTGCTGCGTCAAATTTCCCCTTTGCCTTTTCGTCTTTGTACAGTTCCTCTAAAAGTTTGATTGAAGCCTTTGGCTTTTTACCAGTACTTCCAATTCCACTGTCCGATAAGAGTAAAGGAAACATGGCTGGATAAGGATCCGCTGCTGTTTTATAATATTCATAAAATACTTCTTTCCCTTTTTTCTCCTGACTTACCTTGGGGTAGAGCATGGATAAGGTAAGCAAAGCTGCTTCGCGTTGATCGGACTCCTTAGCGGCCTTTTCCAGTAATTCGATGGCCTTCGGAACGTCTTTGTTGGTAAGTGCCTGCCACCCTTTTTCGTAGTCAGACTGAGCAAAACCAGAAAGGGTCATCATAAGGAAGAAAACAACAGCGAAGACGCTAGGGAATCGTTTAGAGAGCATTGTCATATTGATAAAAATTATTTGCAACAAAAATAGATATAATATTACTGATAACAATAAAATTAATTGGGGTCTTTTCCAGTAGGTTAATGAAATTTTAGAAAGGGTTCACTGTTATCATACCAGGTTTGAAAATATTTCGACCAGTACCCATGCTGATTTAGTTTTAGGAAAACCAATTGCGAAACTCTTTGATAAAAATAGTTTATTGGAATTTTGGAATAAAAATTATGGAAGAATAGATCAATAGAAAAAAAAACTAAGCATCTTCTTTATCTTTTGAGTTCAGCGATATCCGCTATAAAAAAATAAATATGGTCAATCAATCTAAAGCTTCAGATTTACCGATTCGCAGATCAAAATCAGATTTAGGTGCTAACAAATTTTAATGCTCCTCAATTCTATGTAATTTACCACAGATTTAGAGCAACCCATAAAAAGATTTTTATTGACTGATAGGTTTACTGGAAGGGCAAGAAAAATACCGAGCCTTAATTCCTCCAAAAACGTAAAGCGTATCTGTTATGGATCATCCTAGAATCGGGAAGAATTTTTTGATCAAACACATTTAGAAAAACAACCTCAATATGATAAAATCAATGACTTTTCGTTTGTTATATT